>JAYVOS010000320.1:0-5076 GCA_043757775.1 Chloracidobacterium sp.
AACAAAAAGCTGATCGAGCAGGCCGATCAATTTGACGATCAGATCGAAGACCTGCTCAATAAACTTCGCGGCGGGCGTGAAAATTCAGACATTCCGCCGCCGTCGATTGCACAGCGGGTCGGCAACATCTCGGGCACGATCAGGCTTTCGACCATCAAGCCTACACAGACGCAACTCGAACAATACGACATCGCCAACACCGAGCTAAAGCCGGTCTTGGAAAGGCTGAGAGTCTTGGTTGATATTGAGCTGCCTAAGTTTGAAAAAGTGCTTGAGGATTTCGGAGCACCGTTGATCCTCATCCGCGGCCCTCTGCCCGCACCGGGAACGGCAGAAGAAGACGAAGGCGATACCGACCGGAGGTATTTCGAATAGACTGCTCTAAAAATACGACCCACGTTGAATACCGAAACACCCTTTCGATCAACGTGGGTTCTTTTTTACTTTTACTCGATACCTATTTGTGCTTTGCGGCATCAAACATGGAAACCGGCTTTTGTTTTCGTGCGTAAAAACAAAAAAACTTGTATCTATTGCTTACGGATTGTTAGACTAATTGAAAGGATACTTAAGTTTTTCTCGGAGGTAAATTTATATGAAACGTGCAGCATTTCTATTAACGGCATTTTTTGCACTTGTCATGGCGGCAAATGCACAAGGGCTAACGGTCGGCGCAAAGATGGACAATTTCTCTTTGACCGATACCAGCGGCAAAACACAGACGCTCAACGACTTGAAGGGCAAAAACGGAGCGGTTATCATTTTCGTCTCGTCGCAGTGTCCGGTCGTTCGCGGGTATAACGAACGCATGAACAAGCTAACGACGGAATACGCGGCAAAAGGCATTGCCGTTATCGGCATTAATTCAAACGTGACCGAGACAGCCGAGCAGATCAAAACACATGCTGCTGCGACCTATAAATTCCCCGTCCTGATCGACAAAAATAGCTCCGTCGCCGATAAGGTTGGAGCCAATGTAACACCCGAGGCGTTTTACATCGATGCCAATGACGTACTGCTCTATCACGGTGCTATCGACAATGACCGAGCCGGAACAAACGTAACTGACGCATATCTAAAGGTCGCATTTGACAGTGCATTGGCAGGCAATAAGATCACGCGGACTTCGGCAAATGCTTTTGGATGCAGTATCAAACGGGCGGCCCAATAATCTAATATGACTCGTTCTTACTTTTTTAAGACAGGGCTGCTCCTGATGGTTGCGGCCCTATTTTTCTCGACTGCGGCTTTTGCACAGCCGAAATCCGCAGGTAAAAAAACAAATTCCGGCAGAGTCAAGCAGATCGACATCGAGGGTCTCAAACCTCTGCTAAAACCCAACGGTAAGCCGCTCCTCATTAATTTTTGGGCGACGTGGTGCGACCCTTGCCGCGAAGAGTTTCCCGACCTCGTCAAACTCGAAAACATCTATCGCGGCAAGATCGATGTCATTACCGTATCGCTCGACGAGCTTTCTGATATCAACGGTGATGTACCCAAATTCCTAGCCGAAATGAAAGCGGAGATGCCTGCTTATCTACTAAAAACTGCCGACGAAAGTGCCGCGATCCAAATGGTGTCGAAAGACTGGGCGGGAAATCTGCCGTTGACCGTCCTTTACGATGCGTCTGGCACCATCGCCTATCAGCGAAACGGCAAGTTTCGTTATGATACGGTCAAAGAAAATATCGACCGGGTTTTAGGCGTCACGCCAGCTGGAAACGGCGTTTTAGAGATGATCGATTTCGTTAAGGTCAAAGACGGCAAACGCGACGAGGCTCGTTATTATTTCGAAAATAACTGGCGTTTTTACCGTGCCGAGGCATTAAAGCGCGGAGTGATCGATTCTTACGAATACATCGACGCGACCTCCGAAAAAGACACCTCTTTCGACATCATCCTCATCACACGCTTTCGCGGCGAAGAACAGTTCAAAAACAGCGAGCAGGCATTTGCTCCGATCATACAAGAACTCACCCCAAACGGCCCTTTCCTAAAAGCGAACACAAAACCCGACGAATTCCGCCAGGTCGTTTTTTCATACACGGGAAAGGCTGTATTTTGGTCCACAAAATAGTTGTTCATTCTAATTTTACCCAGAGTTTTTGCGTGTCGGTTTGATAATCAAGCCCGAAACGCATAAACTCTTTTGTTAATTTCAGGGCGATTTTTTTGACCATATGACCGCTATAACACCCGACGTAGTTGCACAGCACGGACTAGCTCCCGACGAATACGAAAAGATCAAAACGCTGATGGGCCGCGAGCCAAATATTACCGAGCTCGGTGTTTTCAGCGTGATGTGGTCAGAGCACTGCTCATACAAATCATCGCGGGTTCATCTCAAACGCCTGCCAACAACCGGGCCGCGAGTCATCGTCCCGCCCGGAGAAAATGCCGGCGTTATCGACATCGGTGACGACTGGTGCGTGGCGTTTAAGGTCGAGTCGCACAATCACCCGAGTTTTATCGAACCTTTCCAGGGAGCTGCTACCGGCGTCGGCGGCATCCTCCGTGATGTTTTCACAATGGGTGCGAGACCCGTCGCAGCGATGAATTCACTCCGCTTTGGCCCGCTGTCACCGCCGAGACACGGTGACGCGGAGAATGAGAGACGCCGCGACGATATCTCAGCGTCCCAGCGTCCTGCCCTCGCCGCGTCTAACGTTTACAATAGAAACAGATCAATACTGAAGGGTTGCGTCGAAGGTATCGGACATTACGGCAATTGTTTTGGTGTGCCTACCATCGGCGGCGAGGTCGTTTTTGACGGATCCTACAGCCTTAACCCGCTCGTAAATGCTTTTGCTCTAGGCATCGTCCGCCAAGACCAGATCTTTTTCGGCAAGGCTTCGGGCATCGGCAATCCGGTACTTTACGCAGGTGCGAAAACCGGCCGCGACGGCATCCACGGTGCGACGATGGCGTCCGCCGAGTTTGACGACGAAGCACTCGAAAAACGCCCAACCGTCCAGGTCGGCGACCCTTTTCTCGAAAAACTACTGCTCGAAGCCTGTCTCGAAGCAATGCGCTCCGGCGCAATCGAGGGCATTCAAGATATGGGAGCAGCCGGGCTGACCTCGTCGTCCGTCGAGATGGCCGCCCGTGCCGGAACAGGACTCGAGATCGATCTGACGCTCGTCCCGCAACGCGAGACCGAAATGACCGCCTACGAGATGCTGCTCAGCGAGTCGCAGGAACGCATGCTCATCGTCGCCCGCAAGGGACGCGAAAATGAGGTCGTCGAGATATTCAGTAAATGGGACCTCGACTGTGTCGTGATCGGCAAGGTCGTCGAAGGTGACCGCCTCAAGATCGTCCACAATGGCGAGTTGATGGCAGACCTGCCAGTCCTCGCCCTGACCGACGAAGCCCCAAAGTACAACCGGCCGATGACCCCGATGGCGAGACGCGGAGACGCAGAGACACAGGGATCGATCAGCGGTATTGCTGCATCACGGCATCCAGCTGTCTCGGTGTCCGACGCTCTTCGAGCGTTGCTTTCCTCGCCAAACATTTGTTCCAAACGGTGGGTTTATAAACAATACGATACGATGGTCCGGACAAATACCGTCGTCACGCCGGGAGCCGATGCGGCAGTTATCCGCGTCAAAGAAACTCGCCGTGCGATCGCGATGTGCCTCGACGGCAGCGGCAAATTTACAGCTATCGACCCTCGGATGGGTGCAAAACTCGCCGTCGCCGAATCCGCACGCAATGTCGTCTGTGTCGGAGCAAAACCCGTCGGGGTGACTAACTGTCTAAATTTTGCTTCGCCTGAAAGGCCCGATGTAATGTGGAGCTTTTCCGAGGTTGTCGACGGCATCACCGAAGCATGCGAGGCGTTCGAAACGCCCGTCGTATCAGGCAACGTTTCGTTTTACAACGAGACCGACGGTAAAGGTATCTTGCCCACGCCGGTCATCGGTATGGTCGGGCTGATCGAAGACACGCGAAAGATCGTCACGCACGGGTTCAAGACCGACGGCGATATCATCGCCGTGCTCGGTGTCACAAAAGACGACCTCGTCGCCAGTGAATACGCACAGACAATACTCGGCCTAACGACCGACGAGATCATCGCAAACGGCGTCGGCCCGAGCGTCGATCTAGATCTCGAGAAAAGCGTCCAGGACACCTGCCTGCGTCTGATCGATGGCTGCCTGCTTCGCTCCGCCCACGACTGCTCCGACGGCGGACTTGCGGTCACCATCGCCGAAAGTTGCTTCTCATCACTCGGCCGCGATGCAATTGGTGCCGAGATCGATATCGCAGCCAACGGCCTCTCGCCCGAAGCCCTACTATTTGGCGAAACACCCTCGCGCATCGTCATCAGTTTTGCTGCAGAGAATTTGGAGAAAGTAAAAGAAACGGTCGGAGATTGTCCGTGTGAGGTTATTGGAAAAGTTAGCGAAGATTTGATCTCGATATCTATCGAGGGATCAAACATAGTCGAAAGCACTATCTCGACGCTTGAGACCGCGTGGAAGAATTCACTGAAAACAAACCTTGAATAAAACAGCTAATAGCTATTAGCTGTATTTAATGACACTAGAAATTCACAAAAGGGATTAGAGCCGGAACTTTTGCTTTGAAATCGTCAAACTCTCTGCCGAAGGCCTCTTTCAGTAGGCGTTCTTCAAAAACGGTGCGTATCTTTGTGCCCACGATAAACACAACGACCGATGCCAGCACGACATACCATCGGCTAAATGTAATGCCTGTCGCGATGAGCATCCCAAGCATCGCCGTATAGATCGGGTGGCGAACGATATGGTAAACACCAGTTGTGACAAGTTTGTGTCCCTCAATTAACCTTGCCTCGAGGCTCCACTGTTTGCCAAGCTCACGTATTGCGGCCATCACCATCCACACCGAAACCGCTGCAACAATTACCGCAGCAATTTGCAGCACGATATTTACGATTGCGTAGCCGTCAATAATCGGCGAAAAAGCAGGTTGACGACGCATCGCCCACACGGGCATAAATCCGAGGCCTTGTAATATCAATCCCACCCACGATTTCGGAGCGTGCGTCGCATCTTTCGAAGCCTCCGGTTTCTTACGCAACAAAAA
>JAYVOS010000321.1:0-5069 GCA_043757775.1 Chloracidobacterium sp.
GGACCAGTTCATAAAAGCCTTTCAGACTAGGCTGCGACAATACCAGCTTACCGCTTTTGTTGTTTGCCGCTACCATTTCGGCGAGTTCCGTCTCTTTCGGACCTGTCGCAACAATAGAAAGGAAACCTTTTTCTTCCCATAATCTGTCGGCTAATTGACCAAACTTTTCAGCGTGCCACAGCTTTGTCACCCAACCGCCGCCGGGATTCAACACAGCAAAATTTTCAGTTCCGGCCGTTGTAATAATAGCGTTTGCCTCAGCTATGTGTTCGCCCGTAGTCGCGATCGGGAATTCGAAACCACTTGTCGGCTCCGCAATACCCAGAGCACCAGCGGCAAGTGCCAGGTTTTTGTTAATAATATTTATCTGCGGACGCGTCACGACTGTATTAGTCAATAGAATGCGGCTTGCGGGTTCACGCAAGCCATCCCGCGAAAATCCCCAACGCCGCTTTGCACCCGATAATTTTCCTATCATTGCTGATTTCCAAAGCCCTTGAAAATCTATCGCAATATCAAATTTGAACTGACGTAGCCCTTTGAGCTGCTTACTTGCATCGAGCAAAATCTCTTCGATCACCCTGCCGCCACGCAAAGAATGCGTGTCGATCTCAATCAGATTATCTATCAGCGTATTGCCACGCAGTATCTCAGCGGAGCGTTCTTCGACGACCCAAGAGATCACCGCATCCGGCAAAGCTTTTCGGATCGCGGCAAGCGACGGCAGCGTATGAAGGATGTCGCCAATGCTGCCAAGTTTTACGATGAGTATCCGCATTTCTTATATGTTAAATGGAAAACTGCCGTTCGGTAAATACAACATTCTTGTAAATGACATGACCTTTAGTTGTAGTCGAAAGTTTATCTGATAAAATTACACTATATTTTTCAACTTAAGGAGCGTTACCGTGAATAGATCCAGTTTCTCGAAGCACATCATTGCCGTTGTTATCAGTCTCTTTTTCATCAGCCTTGGTGCAGCGGCTCAAACAAAGCTTTCTGCTGATATGATAGCAAAGATCGATAAGATCGCAGCAGATGCGCTAGCAAATACAGGCGTACCGAGTGCGTCGGTCGCGATCGTCAAAGACGGACAGGTCGTCTTTACTAAGGCCTACGGCGACGCAAAACTCGACCCAAAAACTGCGGCTTCTCCGACAATGCGTTACAGCATCGGGTCAATCAGCAAACAGTTTACGGCAGCGGCGATGCTGCTTTTGCAGGAGCAGGGCAAGCTATCGCTCGATGATAAGGTCAGCAAATATGTTCCGGATCTGACACGTGCAAATGAGGTTACCATTCGCCAACTGCTCTCGCATACGTCTGGTTATCAGGACTATTGGCCGCAGGATTACGTTATGCCGGGAATGCTCAAGCCGACAACGGCGAAAGCGATAATGGACTCGTGGGCAAAAATACCGCTCGATTTCGAGCCGGGCACGAAGTGGCAATACAGCAACACAAACTTTGTCATCGCTGGCGTCATTATCGAAAAAGTGTCGGGTATGCCGCTGATGAAATTCTTACAGGAAAAGGTATTTGCTCCGTTAGGTATGAAGAGTGTGGCCGATATCGACGCCGCACGTCTCGGCGATACGGACCCGACAGGCTACCTGCGGTACGCCCTAGGGCCGCTGCGTCCCGCGCCGAAAGAAGGTCCCTGCTGGCTCTTTGCTGCCGGCGAACTCGCGATGCCCGCATCGGAGCTTGCTAAATGGGATATCTCCATCATGGATCAGAAACTGCTCAAACCAGCATCGTATCGCGAATTTGCTAAAGACACTCTGCTTTTGAACGGCGTCAGCACGCATTACGGTTTGGGCGTTGACGTCAATACTCAAGGAGGACATCGAATTCTATCGCACGGCGGAGAGGTTTCGGGATTTACTGCGCAGAACAATGTATTTCCAGACGACCGTGCGGCAGTTATAGTGCTTACAAATCAAGATGCCGCAAGTGCCTCAGGTGCGATCGCCGGAGGAATCTCGCAGCTGCTATTCGCAACGATAGGCGATGCCGCAACGCCGCCTAAACTTGACCAAGCGAAAAAGATCTTCGCGGGTCTGCAAAAAGGCACCATCGACCGCAGCCTTTTTACCGACAACTGCAATTTCTATTTTGGCGAACAGTCTCTAAAAGATTTTGCGTTGAGCCTCGCCCCTTTTGGCACACCTGTATCATTCGAACAGGTGCGTCAAGGACTTCGCGGCGGCATGATCCTACGGGTTTATATCATTGGATTTGGCAATAGGTCACTACGTGCTTGGACCTACGAAATGCCCGACGGAAAACTGGAGCAGTTTCAAATAGCAACCCAAAACTAACAAAATCTCAGTTTTCTACGCCGCCCAGGTAGTCAGCCACTCGGCAAATCTCATCCAGGCTTCGCTGCCGGAGAGTATTATTCTCAAAGGAAAGGATGCTACGAAAAAGATGGTGCCGGTCAGAAAGACGACATTTAGTTTTCGGTTTCGCCAGGTATCGTAGATAAAAAACCCAATAGCCAGCAGGACCGGCACACCTAAAAAGAATAAAGGCCCTAAAGAATGCAGCGATTCGACTGGGAAACGCCCCAAACCCGGAGGCAAAAACCCGAAAACCGTTAGCAGCATTAGTCGTTTGTGATTTGCTGGACGCTTTCGATAGTAGATAGCCGCGGCAAACAGTATGGGGAATACTACAATGTCCAAAAATGGAACTGCCAAAAATCCCAAAGGCGGTATTCCGGGTGGCGTAGACGGAGAGCCATATTTTGCTGCTGAGACCGCTGTGAAAAATCCGACCACAATTACGGCGATTGCCAAAGCAATTCCCAGCATACCCAGGCTCATATGAACCTTTGCCCTTTTAGAACGGATAAGCCAAACCTGCGTGATGAAAAAAATAACCCACGCCGACATCAGCAACCCATGCGTGTGAACGAGCAGAGTTGAGGTCGATTCACCACCGAAAATAAACTTTAGGTAGTACGTCCGCGCAAATCCGATCAAGATGATCGTTGGAAAAAGTATCGCGATCGCAGCAAATATCCTGCGGTCCGAGCGTCGCCAGTCAAACGGTTCATTCATCGCCATAGTACAGCTCCAAGTCAATTTAATTTCATTTAATTATGCAAAGAATGTTACATCTATTTTAGTGTTTTGTGAAGCGGGCCTACTTACACTCCGTGCCGCTCAAAGATCTCGATCCTTGCAGCGAGCATCTCGTGAGTAAAACCTTCATCGTCGATCAGATCTTCGGTGGTGCGGGTTTCGATCCACGATTTTGGAAAAATGGCACACAAAGCGAATAGATCGGCCTCGTTTTCTTTGCGGTCGCGTTTACCCACGCCGTGAAAGTTAGCGGTCACGCCGCTGGCAGGGACATGAAACAAGAAATGTGCGAGCTCGTGAAACAGAACGACCAGTTTCTGCTGCCCGGCGAGTTTACTGTCGACCGCGATGAAATCCCTACCCATCAATCGATAGTAAAATCCCCCGACACGCAGCGGCATCTCAGTAACACCGATCTTAAACCGCCTGCAGAGTCGATAAAAGTCAGCCTCCGTCAGCGGCCGCTCGTTCCAGCCAAAGCTTAATTTAGAGATTTTGTCGCGGAAGAAATGCATAATCATCGTGTGCTGAATATGCAACATTGTAACAGATATGCGATATTTTCAAGCTCTTTTTAGTGCTCTGTCGAGTACCTTTTTGGCATCACGGATCGCGTCGACCTTCTCCGAGGATGAAAATGTCTCCCAGCCGCGAAAGAATACGATGCCGAAATCTTGCGGATATTCGCGCCCTTCGTGTTGAAACCACTCGTTCATCACAGCTTGCGGATCATCAAATTTTTGCAGAGCAAGTTCGACATCAAATGCATCTCGGAAATCTACCTTGCTTAGCTCCGCTACGACATCCTTACCAAGCGACGCGAGTTTTTTGTCAACGATCTCAGCGATCTTTTCTTCGAGAAATGTGCCGAGGCTGATCGGCGGTCTCTGGTTACCATACATGTCGCCGGTGCCCAGCAGAAGCCAGTTGAGCGACACCCCGGATTCGCTGGCTATCTTCATAAGCACCTCGGGAGCAGGCAGCCTCGCTTCTTTGTAGTAATTGCGGACAGTTGCGTGCGGGATCTTTAGCCGCCTTGCGACCTCCGCCATTGTCGCTCCGTCAAACGTCTTATCGAGCCTTGCAATAAATTCTCTATCCATAAAATTCGTGAAACGTGTGTTTAGTTGTTCACAGCAAATGTTACTATCGTGTGGGCGAAAACTCAATGTTTCCTTACTGTTTGCTTGACACAAACGCCTCCAAACACTATATTCGGAAATTCGGCTTTGCCGAAACACAGACGAAAATCACCCACAATTTGAGTCTGCTTTCTAATAAGCCGCCCTAGCTCAGTTGGTAGAGCGTTCGATTCGTAATCGAAAGGTCGTCGGTTCGACTCCGATGGGCGGCTCCACATATAAACCGCAGTAAATAATATACTTACCTAAATAACAAGCGGCTTGAAAGAGCCGCTTTTCTCTCTTTCATGTACTAACTTATTTTGGCGGGTTTTTATAATTCTTTTGGGTATAAAGATGTTTCTAACCCGAAACTGTTTGATATGTTTGATACCAAACATACACACCACCCACGAAGGGATTAAAATCGAGAATTATGGGATGTGACGTCCAATGAGACAAAAGCCGCCACAACTTTCTGCCTCAGAACAAGCTCTCATAAAAAAGAGGATCGATAGAGGTATTCGGCGGAAATGGTGGCTGCGTAAGGGCTCGTCTGCAAAACGTTTTTTGTATCTTGATCCTCTAGGACAATGGGTCACCGACGAAGATTCCCTGAAGCATATCAAGTCGTTGGTAATACCTCCCGCTTGGAAATTTGTACGGATCTCTCCCTCGCCATCAAGCAAAGTGCAGGCCGTAGGGATGGATACCTCGGGACGGATGCAATATCTTTATCACTCTAAATTCAGCGAAAAACAACAGCGTAAAAAGTTTGCTAAGATCGAGCGTTTTGGTGAATTTCTGCCTCAACTGCGAAAAATAACTAACGAACATATTTCGCTCGAAGGGTTTC
>JAYVOS010000322.1:0-5064 GCA_043757775.1 Chloracidobacterium sp.
GTAATTTTTTTCGATCTCCTTTTTTATATTTGAGAGCATTTGACTCGCTCGATCCTTTTCCACGCCATCGAGCTGACCGAGAGCAAGTGTACTGAGGAATGAGGCCGATAACGTTATGGTGAATACTCGAGACAGAAAACTGATCGAACGAGAGGAGAAGATCATATATTTGCTCCGACTTGTAAAAGATAATATGGGTAGCCGTCAGACTCAACAAAGGTCACGACATAAATATACTCAACACTAATAGAAAAATCAATATCTACGATCTCACGTATTGAAAGGTGTTTTTTTTTATAACTGGCGGTATCATTAAGGGGCCGTATATGAACAGAAAATACAAAGTAGGAATTTTGGGTGCGACCGGAACCGTCGGACAGAGGTTTGCCCAACTACTAGACGGTCATCCGCAGTTTGAGATAACGGCGATGGCAGCTTCGGATAGGTCTGCCGGAAAGCCGTATTCTGAGGCTTGCGCGTGGAAACTGCCGGGTAAGGTACCGAAGAATGTCCGCGACATTATTGTCACGCCGATCGAGCCGCCGCTAGATTGTGACATCGTGTTTTCGAGCCTGCCGTCGAACATTGCACGCGAGACCGAGCTGGCGTTTGCACGGGCCGGATATCCGGTTATCAGCAATTCGTCGGTTTACAGAATGGACGAGGACGTGCCGCTGCTGATCGCGGAGATCAATCCCGATCACGTCGGGCTGATCGCAAAGCAGCGGGAAAATCGCGGCTTTACGACAGGGTTTATCGTGACTAATCCTAATTGTGCGGTCGCCAGCTTTGCTCCCCCGCTCGCCGTATTGCACCGTAAATTTGGTGTCGAGTCTGTGATAGTCACAACGATGCAGGCGATCTCCGGTGCGGGATATCCGGGCGTGCCGTCGATGGACATCACGGACAATGTCTTTCCTTATATCGCCGGCGAAGAGCCTAAGGTCGAGATCGAGGCCCAGAAGATATTAGGAACGTTTACGGAAAGCGGCATCGAAAAGGCTGATTTCACAGTCTCGGCGCAATGCTTTCGTGTAAATGTTATCGACGGCCACACTGCATCCGTCCGGGTGAAACTCAAGCAGACCGCAACGCTTGAGGACGTGGTTGCCGAGATGAAGGCATTTCCGTCGCTCGACCTGCATTCGTCGCCGGAACATTTTATTGAGGTCACGGACGAGCCTTCGAGGCCGCAGCCTAAGCTTGACCGTGACAACGGCAAAGGCATGACCATCACAGTCGGACGCATTTTCCCGGACAACATTTACGACTATCGCTTTGTAAGCCTAAGTCACAACACCGTCCGCGGTGCTGCGGGCTCGGCGGTATTAAATGCGGAGTTGTTGATCCAAAGAGGTTTGATATAAGAAAAGAAGTTCAACGCAAAGACGCCAAGGAGCAAAGACGCAAAGGAAATGCAGTGACATTTTCATTTTTCTGGTTTTCCTTTGCGTCTTAGCGACTTTGCGTTAAAAATCCCTATGATCGAAAGATACACATTGCCCGAGATGGGAGCGGTCTGGTCGCAGGCCAATAAATTTCAGAAGTGGCTAGATGTCGAGATCGCTGTGTGCGAAGTTCACGCCGAAGACGGAACAATTCCCGCCGAAGCCGTCGCTGAGATCAAGGCGAAAGCCGCGTTTACCGTCGAGCGGATCACTGAGATCGAAAAGACGACTGATCACGACGTGATCGCGTTTACGACAAATCTGGCTGAGAATATCGGCGAGGCTTCGCGGTTTGTGCATTACGGGCTGACTTCGAGTGATGTCGTTGACACGGCAAATGCTCTGTTGCTCAAAGAATCCTGCGACATACTGCTAACAAAGACAGACGTTTTATTAGAAGTTCTGAAACGGCGTGCGTTTGAATTCAAAGAAACGCCGCAGATCGGGCGAACGCACGGTATTCACGCGGAACCGACTTCTTTCGGCCTTGTCTGGGCTTTATGGTATTCGGAAACGCAGCGAAACCGTGAGCGGCTAGAACAGGCCAAAGAACGTATAGCGACAGGCAAGATCAGCGGAGCGGTCGGGGCATTTGCTCATCTCGCACCGGATGTTGAGGAACGGGTTTGTGAAAGGCTTGGACTGAAAGCTGCCGATGTTTCGACGCAGGTGATACAGCGTGACCGTTATGCCGAATATCTCTGCACGCTGGCGATAGTTGCTTCGACATTGGAAAAGATCGCTTTGCAGGTAAGACATTGGCAGCGGACCGAGGTTCGTGAGGCTCAAGAAGCGTTTAAGAAAGGGCAGAAAGGTTCGTCGGCGATGCCGCACAAACGCAATCCTATCCTCTCTGAGCGTATTTGTGGTATGGCAAGGACAGTGAGGGCGAATTCGATCGTCGGGCTGGAGAACGTCGCTCTGTGGCACGAGCGCGACATCTCGCATTCGTCTGCCGAACGCATTGTCCTGCCGGATTCGTCAGCTACGCTCGATTACATTCTCGCCAAAACTACATCGTTGCTAGACACGCTGGTCGTCTATCCCGAAAACATGCTCAAGAATCTTGGGCTGACGCGTGGGCTTGTTTTCAGCGGACAGCTTTTGCTTGCTCTCACGCAGAAAGGTATTTCGCGCGAAGATGCTTACGCATGGACGCAAGCTGTAGCGATGAAAGTCTGGGACGAAGGCGGGGATTATCAGGAGCTAATAAACAAAGACGCGGACATCTCCGCTCACCTTTCGGCGACGGAGATAGCCCGCGTTTTTGATCTGCGACATTACCTACGCAATGTCGATAAAGTGTTTAGTCGGGTGTTCGATTAGTTCGAGAAGTTATCCGCAAAGTTTCCGATAACCGGAACCTTGTAGACCTGGCCTTGAAACGCCTTGATGGCGCTAATTACCAAGAAAACAAACAATGCAAGGCCAACAAGAGCAACGACCAACATGATCAATCCGCCCAAAATGGTGGTTATCGAAGAGTTCATAGCCATTAAGATCCCGGCAATTAGATATCCGGGGATCAAAATGATCAGATTAGTGGCGATTAGAAGTAGAGACTGAAAGGCGTGAAAACGTGCCAGTTTGTTTGTTTTATCTGTAACGATGATGATGATGCTTAAAACTACTCCGAGATAGCACACCAAGTTGGCTACGTAACATAGACCCGCTGCGACGTTTGCGTCTAGCCCTAAAGCTGATTTTCCTGAGTTTTCCATATACTTTTAAAATTCTCCTATAAGGGTTTTTGAATTAGAACAATTACTTGACAGAAATTTAGAGTGAAATTTACCACAAGACTTTGATAAATACAAGAAACTACGGCACAATCTACAATTTATTTTAGTGCGATATTTGGAGCCTTAAATGAAAGCATTAGTTTATGTGACCCTCAAGCCCAGTGTTCTCGACCCGCAGGGCAAGGCAATTCATCATTCGACCGAGCAAATAGGCCATAAAAATATAGCCGATATCCGCCAGGGCAAGTATTTCGAAGTCGCCTTTTCAGACGGCGTTACCGAATCAGACGCTCGCGTTACTGCGACGCGTATCGCCAAAGACGTTCTTGCAAATCCGGTGATCGAAGACTACCGGGTGGAGGTGACGCAATGAAATTTGGGGTAGTAGTATTTCCCGGTTCTAATTGCGATCACGACGCATATCACGTCGTGTCCAAGCACGTCGGGCAACCGGTGGATTTCATTTGGCACAAAGAGACTGATCTGAGCAGCTATGACGCGGTGATCGTTCCCGGCGGTTTTTCGTATGGCGATTATCTGCGTGCGGGAGCCTTGGCGAGGTTTTCGCCGGTGATGGATTCGGTGAAGAAGTTTGCCGCTGAAGGTAAATTCGTGTTTGGTATCTGCAACGGCTTTCAGATCTTGTGCGAGAGCGGGTTGCTGCCGGGAGCTTTGCGGCGTAATGCAGGGCTGCATTTTATCTGTAAGCATGTAAATCTGACGGTCGAGAATCAAAACACGCCTTTTACAACCGAGGTAGCTCCTGGCAGCGTGCTGTCTATCCCGATCGCACACGCCGAGGGCAATTACACCTGCGACGACGAGACCTATAATATGCTTGAGGAAAACGGACAGATCGTTTTCCGCTACTGCGACGAAAACGGCGAGGTTACCGACGCCGCAAATCCTAACGGAGCCCGCTCAAACATCGCCGGTATCTGCAATCAGGACCGCAACGTCCTCGGAATGATGCCGCACCCTGAGCGTGCCTGCGAAGAAATGCTCGGCTCAAATGATGGAGTCGGTATATTTCAGTCTTTGACCAAGGCGATCGAGCTTGCGACAGGACATTAAGAGAACGTAGAAGAGTAAACAACGGGCCGATCCATCGTGATCGGCTTTTTTGTGCGTAAAAGTAGCTCAGAAGTGATTGGAAGTCACTACGCAGTGACTAGAACTAGCTACGGAGTGATTAGAAGTAACTCAGAAGTGTTTGGAACTAGCTATGGAACCATTAGAAGTAGCTCAGAAGTGTTTGGAACTAGCTATGGAACCATTAGAAGTAACTCAGAAGTGTTTGGAACTAGCTATGGAACCATTAGAAGTAACTCAGAAGTGTTTGGAAGTAACCCAGAGGCGTTTGAAAGTAACTACGAAGTAGTTTTAAGTGTCTTAGGGGCGACAAAAAGTAAAAATCTACAGACGAAAGGGGTTCGCCTGTAGATGTTTACCGTATTTACGCGTGTTCGACGTTTATTTGTCGTCGCCGGTGCCGATGCGGACGCCGCCGTTTGTCGTTAAGACCTTGATCGGAGCACCGCCGCCGTGGAAGTTTGTGGCGATGCGTTTCGAAATTAGCGCCAATACATCTCTAATTCATACTCTTTAGCACCGCCGTCGCTGTCTGATATCTCAACGATCGCGGTAAATCCATTACCGGCGGACGGTTGCTGGATGACCTTGGCACTACCACGGCCCTTTTTCTTATTGATCTCAAGCTTGACCTGCGAATTAGGTAGAGCATTTTTGAAATTATAAGTCGCGTCGTTATAAGGAGTGCCGGAGAGCGTCGTCAGTTCGATGTTTGTGTCTTTGATAGTAAGACGCACTTTGTCGTCAACTGTGCCTTTCCAGGTAAAGCGGCCTTTGACGGG
>JAYVOS010000323.1:0-5051 GCA_043757775.1 Chloracidobacterium sp.
GTCGAGGTCCACGGCAACGTCGCACTGATATTCGGGCACCTCGATGTGAAAGCGATCGACAAGGACGACCCAATTCCGACGGGCTGCTACTCCGTCCAATACGTGCACCTATACGTGCGACGAAAGGGCCGCTGGCTCTTCGTCTCGCACAAGACGACCCGCATGCTGGAAGAATGGCACGCTTGCCCGAAATGAGTTTTTATGACAATGAACACTCTCTACTACGGCGACAATCTAAATATCCTGCGGCGTTATATCAAGGACGAGTCGGTCGATCGGGCTACAGGTAGAGACGTATTATGAACAACGCATCGCAGCGTGAACTACTGACAGCCCGGCTGCGGCTGCGGCCCTTCGCGGGTTCTGACTTTGACGTGTTCGTTGAGGACCTGGTGTCAGATCCGGTCGTAATGCAGTTCTACCACAGCTACACCGCTACACTTACAAATGACGAGCGACGCGCGAAAGCGGAAGACGATTTCCTGCAGCATTTCGAGCAAAGCCGCGACCGGCATGGACTCGAGACGTGGGCTCTGATGCCGCGCGAGGGCAGTGTCGAGGAGCGTGAACGGCTGATCGGCTGGGCCGGTCTGCTCGAATCGCCGCTTGAGCCGACGGACCTCGGCCCCGAAGTCCAATACATGCTTGCGAGCCGGTATCACGGGCAGGGTCTCGTGACGGAGGCGGTACGTGCGGTCCTCGCCGACGGTTTTGATCGATGCGGGCTTTCGCGGGTCCGGGCATACGTTGACGCACCGAACATCGGGTCACGCCGTGTTGCAGAAAAGCTCGGTTTCCAGCTTCAGGGCCAGGTACACGCCTACGGTAGCGATGACATGGTCTTGTATGTTCTAGAATCAGGCGGGTTTCAATAGATTGCCTTTCGAAGACACTTGGCATTGGAAAGATGCGGCATCGACCTACGACAATCTGATCATGACAGGCGACAAGGTTTCCGAAAGGAGAACATCGTATGGAATCTAGTCTACAAAAAAAAGAATTACAGTCTGAGCAGAAAAACAAGCTGCTGAGGATCCTTGGCATCGGTTTTGGGCTGGCGATTGTCATTGGGGCGACGCTCGGAGTTGGTATTCTACGCACACCCGGGATGGTTGCGGCGAATCTCGGTAGCCCTTGGCTCATCATCGGGATCTGGATCTTGGCGGGCGTCTACGCTTTGGTGAGCGCGAATACGTATGCGGAGTTAGCGACGATGCTGCCGAAGGCGGGCGGCGGCTATGTCTATATCAAACGAGCGTACGGCGATTTTTTCGGCTTTGCGGGGGGCATTAACGATTTTATCCTAAGTTGTTGTGGAGCGGCTTATGTTGCCATTGTCTTCGGCGAATATCTCGTAACTCTTTTTCCCGCATTTGCAGGAAAGGAGAATATAATTGCCGTGACGATCCTGTGTTCGGTGGGACTGCTGCATTGGATAGGCCTTCGGGCTGGCGATCTCGCACAGCAGATCACAAGCTTGATCAAAGTCGCGGCATTTTTTGTTCTTATCATCGCCTGCTTTATTTATGGCGGAAATAACGTTGCAGCAGTGCCGCAAGGCTCGACCGTTGCGTTTGTTACTCCGCTCGCCCTTTTTGCGGCAGTGATGTTGTCATTGCAGGCCGTCATGGAAACATACGCGGGATGGAACTCGATATCTTATTTCTCCGAAGAAAACGCCGACCCGGCAAAGACAATTCCGCGAGCGCTCTTTGGCGGCGTCATTGTTGTGATGACGATCTATCTTTTGGTCAATGCGGCCTTGCTCTACGCTCTTCCCGTGTCGCAAATCGCTGCCTCAAAACTTCCGGTCGCCGATGCCGCCGACCTCATTTTCGGGCACCTCGGCGCAAAAATCATCACCGTGCTCGCCCTCGCCTCAATTCTCGGCATTCTAAATGCGATGGTTTTATACATACCGCGGATATTATTTGCAATGAGCCGCGATGGTTTTCTGCCGTCGCAAGCCGCACGGGTGAACAAGGGTGGAACTCCTATAATCGCTCTCCTTGCAACCGTTTTGCTGGTGATAATTTTTGCTCTAAGCGGAACTTTCGAGACGCTTCTGGCAATTGCAGCGTTTTTGGGTTTGGCGGGCGACAGCGTTGTTTATCTCTCGCTCTTCATCTTGCGCCGCAAGGAACCGGATCTGCCGCGCCCATATCGCGCTTATGGTTATCCCATATTGCCTGCAATAGTAGTAATGGGCGCGTGGATCATTTTGATCGGATACATAATCAGCAATACGTTGAATAGCCTTTATTCAATCGGCATCTTGCTCCTAATTTATCCGGCATATCTTATCCTCAGAAGGCTTTTGAAGAATTAACAATAACCGAGCAGTTCATCTCCACCATTCGGCTGATCGGCAAGAAAGGTTCGGAAAGAGGCATCGACGGCATCAAGGTTTTTGTTGACGACAATTCGGGCAAGGCAAAGCGTGTGATCGTTCAGGTCAAGAGCGGCCACGTCAAATCCGGCGACACCCTCGGCCGCGACCTACGACGATCTCATCCTTGAGGGCGACAAGGTTTCCGAGATGCTCCAGGCGTTTCGCTCCTTCATCGGCGAAAACCAGATGATGGCTATCTCGCGATGATGGCCGTTCGCCTGAGCAGGGATTCGAGCAAAGTTGCGGAGCGGTCGAAACGCTTTATATTCTATCGGTTTGCAAACGCGAGAGAAGTCATATATGTTTAACCTCAATTCAGGTTGTTATCGGGATCTATTCAAGGTAAGGCACGGAGTTTGAGTATTATCACGATTGATTCGGAATAATACACAAAGTTTGAGCGTTATCGGGCATCATTCCGCTCAACCACAGTTTCGGCGTCTCGTTTGAATTGATGCGACGCTTTCATTTACAAAGGTTTGGTCGGGCGGTTGTTGCTGAAACGAGTGCGGCGACAATTTTCAGAAAGCCCTTTCGCTTTTGCACTCTTTGAAAGAAAACAGGAGAAAATCATGAAGCGCAATCGAATATTTATTGGTTTGGCAATCGCTATTTTGTTGACCTTGAGCATTGTCGTCGTCGCACAGGTCGCCCGCCCTTATCACAACGGCTCGGTTTGGAGCATCGGTTTTATCGTAATGAAGCCGGGCATGGATGCGGCGTATCTGAACTATGTCGCTGGCGACTGGAAGCGCGAACAGGAAGCGTTAAAAAAAGACGGACAAATCCTTTCCTACAAGGTTCTCCAAACGGAAGGCCATAGCTCAACGGATTTCAACTTGATGCTGATGACCGAATACAAGGACATGGCAACGAGGGAGGCTAACGAAGCCAAAGCAGAAAAACTGATGCAAACGGTCATCGGTAACGACGAAAAACAAATGCAGGGCTATCGCGATCGCCTACAGATTCGCGAAGTCGTAGCCAACCGTGTGGCCCGGGAGATCGTTTTAGAACCGCGTTAATGAGTTTCGCACCGTTAGAGAGCAGCGACAGAGTGCTCTCTAACTAAACAGCCGGCCAACTCCACCGTTATTAAGTCAGCAAAAGCGTCAATTCACACCACCGACGAACATTTCTAATCTGCTTTATATATAGAAAAAGAGGAGACCACATGACAAGACTATTCCTAAAGGTTTTAGTGTCGATGTTTTTCGTCATTTGCTTTACCGTTAGTAGTTTAGCCCAGAGTGCCAGCCCTAAAGTGCTCGTAGAGGACTTTGTCAAGGCATGGAACACCCACGACACGAAAGCGTGGGGCCGTCTTTTCACCAACGACGGCATTTGGGTCACTGTGGCAGAAAACAGGCTCGAAGGGCGTAATAACATCGTCGAAGATTGGGCAAAGGCCCACACCACATGGGCAAAAAATACATCTATTGCCCAGAGCGCGGTTGACGTGCGGAAAGTGAGCCGTGATGTTGCAGTTATACTTTTTCGTGTGGGATTTCTCGATGAGAAAGGAAAAGTCGTACCGGACAGCAACCGAGCAATTTTAGTTGTCGTTATGAAGCAGTCGGACGGATGGAGAATTACTGCCGGAGAGCTCGCACATCCGTCTCCCCAACCATGAATAGAAAAGGTGGAGCGAGGTGATTCTTTGACGTCTCCCACACCGTCAAAGCCCTTGCTCCGGTGGAATCCAAACCGGGAGGATCAGATTCCAGTCAAATCTTAACCTACTCAATCAAGATTTTCCTAATAGCCCTGTAAACACGGGCTTTTGTGAGATGTGAGCGGATCGCGACGAAAGAGTTGCGGTCCGTTTTTGGCTTGCCGTCAGCCGGAATTGCCTTGCCGGAGGGTGGAATTGCTTTGCCGGAGGGTGGAATTGCTTTGCCGGAGGGTGGAATTGCCTTGCCGGAGGGTGGAATTGCCTTGCCGGAGGGTGGAATTACCTTGCCGGAGGGTGGAATTGCCTTGCCGAAGGGTGGAATTACCTTGCCGGAGGGTGGAATTACCTTGCCGTCAGCTGGAATTGCCTTGCCGTCAGCTGGAATTGCCTTGCCGTCAGCCGGAATTGCCTTGCCGGCCAGGCCGAACAGATCGAACTCCGCGCCGTCTATCTCAAGGGCAACGATACATTCGGCAACTACTCCGACACAAAAACCGCCCTCATCGCCCCGTAGTTATCCTGCCCCAACACTCCGCACCTGAAAAGGCTTCGATTCTTGAACGATCGAAGCCTTTTTTACGCACTAAAAAGGCAATGTACGCTACCGAACAGACGGACAACTTAGCTCTAGCGTAATCTGAGATCAAGCTGTAGAAACTGTTCGGTAACGAGTAGTGAAAATTGGTTCCGCTAGGAACTCATGGTCTGGAGATATCCAAATATACTCCGGATTTCAACGGCTTACTTGATCGCACACGCGGTTATGGCAGTTAGGCGAGTTATGTTTATCATTTCCATTATACAAGGGGTATAATTCGCCGATCTGCTATAACCACCCAAAAAGCGGTTGTGATTCTGGGGAGGATGGAAATTTTACAGGGGTTTCCATCCTCCTTTTTATCTAATGTGCTTTAGCGCACCGACGCCGTTCTGCCGACCCGCCCATACTCGGAATATAAGTCATTTCTTTCTTCCGAGTGTGTT
>JAYVOS010000324.1:0-19220 GCA_043757775.1 Chloracidobacterium sp.
TTGAAATCCCGTGATTTCGACACGCTGTAGCACCCGTTCTTTTGGCGGAACCGGGGCACCTCGTTTTCCACAGCCTGCAGCGATAAGCACCACAAGCGCTATAAGAGCTAATGCTGCTTTAACTGTAAATTGCTTAACGGGAGCGGTTAAACGATTTTGTCTGATCTTGGCGGGGTTTAACATTTGCTTAACTATAAAATATATTGGCGCAAGTTTTGATCTTCGACCAATGTGCTTAATTTGTCATCAACATATCGGGCATCGATTGTTTGTACCTTTTCATCGAGTTCGTTACCCATAAAGCTAATCTCTTCGAGCAGTTTTTCGACGAGCGTATGCAAACGACGGGCCCCGATATTTTCAGTGGTTTTATTGATCTCTTCGGTCATTTCGGCGAGCTTATCTATCGCATCATCCGTGAAATTAAGCTCAATTCCCTCTGTGTTTAATAACGCTTGATATTGCTTAATGAGCGAATTTTTGGGCTGTACGAGTATCCGTTTAAGGTCGTCTATGGTCAAAGATTCGAGTTCGACACGGATAGGAAAACGGCCTTGCAGTTCGGGTATTAGATCCGAAGGCTTTGAAACGTGAAACGCACCTGCAGCAATAAATAGTATATGATCCGTGCTCATCATCCCGTATTTCGTGTTGACGTTAGTGCCCTCGACTATCGGCAACAGGTCGCGTTGCACGCCCTCACGGGAAACGTCCGGGTTCCCTCCGCCGGATTCGCGTCCGGCGATCTTATCGAGCTCGTCGAGAAAGATGATTCCAGATGATTGAGCTTTTTCGAGTGCCTGACGAGTGATCTGCTCCATATCGACGAGAGCTTCCTGCTCGTCGCGGGTCATATATTTGCGGGCTTCGCCGACGGTCAATTTCTTTTGGACAGTCTTGTTCGGAAACATATTTCCAAACATGTCCTTAAAATTGACACCCATTTCTTCCATTCCCTGTCCGCCGATAAAATCGATCGTCGCGTTACCGCGATCTTGCGTCTCGATGTCGATCAGGCGACCGTCCAGCTCTCCCCGGTTAAGCTGCTCACGGAGCTTTTCGCGAGTTCGCGACTGAGGAGCCTCGACCTCCGTCGGATTATCCTCATCCTGCGTCTGATAATGTAGGTCGGAAGGCGGTAACAGTATATCGAGCAGCCGTTCCTCTACATTTTGCTCGGCACGTCGCAGCACATCATCAAAAGCACCTTGCTTTGCCATATCGACCGCAACATCGGCCAATTCGCGGACCATGCTTTCGACATCGCGGCCCATATAACCGACCTCGGTAAATTTTGAAGCCTCGATCTTGATGAACGGGGAATTAGCGAGCCGTGCGAGCCGCCGAGCTATCTCGGTCTTGCCAACACCTGTCGAGCCGATCATCAAGATATTTTTCGGCAGAACGTCTTCAGCGATCTCCGGCGGCAGTTTCTGACGGCGGATACGGTTACGCAATGCAACCGCAACTGCTTTTTTTGCAGCATTTTGGCCGACGACATATTTATCCAGCTCCGCAACTATCTGACGCGGTGTCAGATCGTCAAGATTTCGTTTTTCGGCAGCGGTCTCGCCGCCTAAGTAGATTGCCATGATTGTCAGAACCACCTGCGGTAGCGGGTGGTTGAACGTAAAAACTTTAGTCTATATCTCTTCCACAACAATGTCCGTGTTCGTGTAAATGCAGATTTCTGCCGCTATGAGCAGAGCTTCCTCAGCAATCTCGCGAGCGGACAGTGTCGTGTGTTTCATCATCGCACGGGCCGCTGAGAGAGCATACATGCTCCCCGAACCGACCGATAATAGTCCGTCGTCTGACGAGATCACATCACCCTTGCCGGATATGAGAAAAGCGTCAGTTTTATCAGCGACGATGAGCAGGGCTTCGAGATTTCGTAAGTATTTATCGGTGCGCCAGTCTTTGCTTAACTCGATCGCGGAACGCTCAAGCTGGCCCTGAAACTGTTCGAGCTTTGTCTCAAACCGCGTCAGCAGTGAGAAAGCATCCGCTGTCGAGCCCGCAAAACCAGCGAGGATATTGCCGTTTGAGATACGGCGGACTTTACGTGCATTGCCTTTGATGACGGTTTCCCCAAGCGTCACTTGGCCATCGCCTGCCATTGCGATTTGGCCATCACGCTTTACGAGCAGGACGGTCGTCGAGCGAATTCTCGCTTTATTATCTTGTTGCCGCATAAAAACTCAATGATAAGGTTTTAATTTCAAATGCTCAAATTGACATAAATGGTCTATATGTTTGAACATTAAAGGGTTTATGGTGAAACGTCCATTGATCGGTATAACAATGCGGCTTGAGATGCCGACGAGTCGCTTTTATCTCGGCCGTGATTACAGCGAAGCGGTTGAGGCTTGCGGCGGAGTGCCGCTGCATCTAGGGCTGATACCTAAAGCGGAATATATCGCCGCGGCTTTAGCAGGTCTTGACGGAATTTTGTTGCCGGGAAGCAATACGGACGTTGATCCGCGTTGCTATGGCGAAGAGCCACATCATAAACTTGGAACCGTGATTCCTGAAAAAGATGAGACCGACAGGCTTGTAATCGCAGAAGCAGAACGCCTTAATTTGCCCGTGCTTGCAATCTGTTACGGAATGCAGGCTTTGAATGTCTATCGCGGCGGGACATTGATACAGGACATCGAATCACAGTTGCCACGGAGTAACAAGCACGAACAGGGCTCACCCGCAACACGTAATTCGCACGGTCTAAAGGTGGCGGATGGCAGTATTCTGAGCGGTCTTGATGCCGTGAAAGCCTCAAAGGGCGATCTTCGAGTGAATTCGTCGCATCACCAGGCAATCAATAAGGTCGGCAAGAATTTGAGGGTTGTTGCGTGGGCAAAAGATCGCGTTGTCGAGTGCATTCAGGACACTCGAAAAAATCGATTTATGCTTGGTGTCCAATGGCATCCGGAACTAACAAGAGGGCATGACGATATATCACGAGAGATTTTCGAGCTGTTTGTCGCGAAATGTAGGAAACACGCAGATAGTAGATGAACAACCTGTGGTTTACTTCGTATAAGGTTACTGTTATAGAAACTTAGTTTTAATATAAAGTGTCGCTTTAAGTCTAAATATAGTTACAACCTTTTTGTGTGGAAAGGGTTAGAGAGCATAGTTAAAGTAAAATCAATGGATAATCCGATAATAATTGGAGTAATTTCGTGGTTCGTGCCTGGGGCCGGACACCTTTTGCAGGGGCGTTATGTACGCGGAGCTTTCATAGCGGCTGTCGTATGGCTGATGTTTGTCATCGCGATCGTCAGTGGCGGGGCACATTACCCGGGCTTTTCGTTCAAAGACGGTGCCTTGCTGTATTTGCTCAATGTTTTTGCACGTTTCGGCAATGGACTCGGAGCTATGGTCAGCTTTGTGATGGCCGGTACGCCTTCGCCTCAGGTTGCAGCTCTTGCAACATTTGAATACGGCGGACGCTTTCTAGAGGTCGCAGGATTGATCAACTATCTGGCAGCCATCGATGCTGTTGATATAGCACTTGGGAGGAAAAAATGATCCATTTTCTATACCTTGTTGCATTCGCATTTTTCGTCTCGATAGCTTTCGCGGTGTTTTCGAGCGGAACCAATAAAGCACGCATATTATATGGTGTTAAAACCTTTTTCCAGTTTGTTTTAGTGAGCCTCGTTCTCGCATGGCTGCTTTACTTTATTCCCTGGTAGATCGATGCCGCTGATCGAAACCGAAAGCCTTATCATCAAGAGCTACAATCTGGCCGAAGCGGATAGGATAGTCGTGCTGCTGACGCATGATCAAGGAGTTGTTCGCGGCGTCGCAAAGGGAGCGAAGCGGCTGAAAAGCAAGTTTGGTAGTGGTTTGGAACCGTTTTCGGTTGTGCAAGCTACATATTTTCAGAAAGACTCGTCTGAGCTTGTCTCTATACAAAAGATAGATATTGTCCGATCTAATTTCGCTGCCGCCAGCAACCCTGATTTTCTACAAAAATTCTCATATCTGGGTGATCTGCTTATCACTTTATCGCCGCCACACGATCCCAACGAAACGCTTTATCGTATGGTAAATGCGTGCGTCGAGACTGCCGCCGCAGATCCTGAGACGCTGTTGGCGACCGGTGTTTACTTCGAATTGTGGCTTTTGCGTTTGTCTGGTTATATGCCTGATTGGACACTCTGCGATGAGTGTGGACGGACATTTGATGAAACTGAAAAGGTGGGCGTGCTGATGAATTTTCATCTTTTATGTTCGATGTGCCGCAGGGCGACAACTCGGCAGTTTGACGGCATCATCCGTTCTATTGCGGTAGCGGCAAGGAAGCTATCACCGACCGACTTTGCCGTCTTCACGGCCGACAAACACGACGAGTTGAGAACGATGTCGATAGTACTAAAAATGATGATATCAAGTGCTATCGGCAGGGAGGTCGCACCTGAAAGGTCGCTCGCGATCAATAATTAAGGGATCATGACACGCATAGGCTGGCTTATTTCAAAGTATCTGATACGGACGATCGTGCTGTATTTTGCCTTTGCATGGTTGCTTTTGAGCGTGATCCTCTTCGTTCAGCAGGCGAGCCGCTATTCGGATATTTTCTTTAGCGTCAATATTCCGGCAAATCTCATCTGGCAGCTGACCATAGCGCTCATCCCAAACGTTATCGCGTTCACATGTCCAATGGCGATGCTCGTCGGAACGATCATCGGACTTGCAAAAATGCAGGGTGACAGCGAGTTGGTCGCGATCAGGGCATCCGGAGTCGGCAACCTGCAAATTGCCGTGCCGATAATGTTGCTCGGCATTTTGCTTTCTGTTTTCGCATTCGTTGTAAATCTAAAGGGTGTTCCGTTAGCAGCGTCCTTAGTGCGTAACGTCGCGCTTCAGACTGCTATTAAAAAGCTCGAATCTCCGCTTGAACCCGGCGTATTTAATTCCGAAGTCGCCGGGTACACTATTTATGTAAAAGGCGGCGAAATAGAGACAGGTAGATGGAAAAACATATTTATCTACAGCGAAGACGTAGGAGCCGGAATGGTGCGTCTGATAACGTCACAGAATGGCCGAATCGATACTAACGGACAACTTTCTGAACTTGTGCTCGAAAATGCATCCGTTTCAACGCTACCGATCGCCCCCGGGCAGGGCAAATATGTCTCGGAAAGCATTGACGAGATTCGGCTAGCGATAAAAACCAAACGCGGCGATCTAGTCAATAAACTTGGGCAATCAAGCATGATGCCTGAGGAACTTGGGCTATCACAGCTGTCCGAACTCGCTGATTCGAGCAACGGTAAAGAACGAATTGAGGCTCAAATAATCTGGCAGCGCCGGATACTGCTTTCGATCACACCGTTCATTTTTTGCATACTCGGAACGGTGATGATCTTACGGTTCAATCGAGGCGGACGCGGTTTTGGCATCTTCGTGGCGTTGGTTATCTTGATAGGGTTTTACCTACTCGCATTTCTTGGGGAACAGATGGCGAGGACAGGGAAGATCAGCGTCACGATCGGCGGCCTGATACCGATCGCTGCGAGTTTCACGGCATTACTCTGGTTCATCTACTCTAAAAAAATCAATTTTTGGAGCGGTTCGTTCGATAATATTAAAAAACTATTTTCGGGGCTTGGGACAAGTCCCAACAAGGTTCAGACCCGCAATATATTTGTCGATCTGACGACGGGGCTCCGCGATTTTGATATTCTCCGTAATCTCCTTAAGAATTTTGCGCTAACGATCGCATTTCTAACAGTGATTTTCCTAATTTTCACAGCATTTGAGCTATGGAAATTTGCCGGAGCTATCGACGGCGGCATCTTTCTCTTGATCAAATATCTTGCCAATCTGCTTCCTTTCGTTTATTTACAGGTCGTCCCGTCCGCAGCGATGATCAGCACGCTCGCTACCTACGTCATCAAATCGCGTCAAAACGAGATCGTCACTTGGACCTCGGCCGGACAGAGTGTTTATCGTCTTCTGCTGCCTAGCTTTCTGCTTATGATGGTACTCGGCGGGGTTAATTGGTGCGTTCAGGAATGGGTATTGCCTACGGCAAATCAAAGACAGGATGCGACGAGGGATCTGATCCGAAATATGGGTGTAAAGAAAGATCAGCCAAATAAATATTGGATCTACAGCGGTGAGCGGATATATTCATTTGGATTGCCAACCAATTCTGCGTCTGATAACGATAAGCCAGACGCGGTTTGTTCAGCCGGTTGTGTCAAAGATCTTTCCATTTATGAATTTGACAGTAATGGGTCGCATTTGCAATCCGTGTACCATTCGAAAAATGCTATTTGGGAGCGGGGAAAGGTCCTTCTCCTAGGCACGGTGGAAAAAGATTTTATGCGGGAAGGGAAGATCGAGATAGAAAGCCTTAACGGCGGGGAACTTGCTGAGACGATCGATCCGTTTTCGGGTCTGCGGGCTAAACCGAGCCATTTGAACACAAGGGATTTAAAAAAATCCATCGCCTCTAGCGAATCTGACCTCGAACGCAGTAATCTGACCATAGCGCTGGAAAAGAAATACACCACGCTGTTTTTACCTTTCATAATGGCGCTTTTCGCCGCCCCTTTCGCTCTTTCACTGAGTCGCAAAGGTCACGCCGTTACGATCGCTTATGCTATCGGACTGTGGCTTTTATTCACTGGCACGAGCAACATATTTGAGCAATTGGGGCTTAACGGCCAGCTTTCCCCATCTCTCGCGGTGTGGTCGCCGCTTGTGATCTTTTCGATGTTTGGCATCAATCTTCTTTCCAAGGTCCGAACATAAATTATGGTTGAAAAAATTGTCGAAAAGCCAAAGCGGGGATGGTTTCATCCGCAAACCCTTCTCGACTGGTCGTATGAGATCGGGATAATCGGGAAAGGTTTCAATGGCACGCTCGAGATAATCGGAGGCATCTTGTTGCTGGTGCTGCCTGCTTCGACGATCATCAATCTATTCGCCTGGCTTGCAAGCCTGTTTAGCAGCGACCCGACGACATTTTTGGCCCGTAGCTTATTGCACATCGGCGATGAACTCGCGACCGGCGGCACTATGGCTGCCCTGATTTTTTTCTTACCTCACGGTCTCGTCAAAGTCGGCCTCGTCGTGGCATTGCTTCGCCAAAAGCTGTGGGCATACCCGTGGGCCCTCGCCGCTCTGACGGCGTTCCTGATCTATCAGGTCTATCTGGTCATCGTCCACCAAACGTTTCTAATGGGATTTCTCGTCGTCCTCGACACCGTCATCATCTGGCTAGTCTGGCGCGAATGGGAGAAGGTCACCGGCCGTAAAGCCGACCCGACCGCATAAAGTGAACGGCAAGTAAAAACAAAAAAATAGCCCGACGTTACCGCCGAGCCATTTCTTAATTATTCACTGTCAACTATTAACTATTCACTAGCTAATTACGTTCCAGTTTCCCAGCTCGACATATATTCGAGCATTTCCGGTGTGAGGACGTCCATTGATATGCCCATAGCACGGAGTTTGAGGGAAGCGATCTCTTGATCGACCTCTGACGGGAGCACGTGAACCCCGTTGGGTAGTTTGCCTTTTTCTTTTACAAGATACTCAGCAGACAGAGCTTGGTTGGCGAACGACATATCCATAACCGATGCCGTGTGGCCTTCGGCGGCGGCGAGGTTGATCAGGCGGCCTTCGCCAAGCACGATCACGCTGCGTCCACCGTTAAGGCCTATGTATTCCTCGACGAACGGGCGGCGTTTGACTGCCTCAGCCGACATTTCACGAAGAGCGTCGAGATTAAGCTCAAGGTCAAAGTGGCCGCTGTTTGCAACGATGGCTCCGTCCTTCATAACTTCGAAATGCTCTTTGTCGATCACGTGGCGGTTGCCCGTAACGGTGACGAAAAAGTCGCCGATCTTTGCAGCTTCCATGATCGGCAGCACACGCATACCGTCCATAACTGCCTCGATAGCTTTGATCGGATCGATCTCGCAGACGACGACGTTTGAGCCCATACCACGGGCACGCATCGCAACGCCTTTACCGCACCAGCCGTAGCCGATGACGACCATCGTTTTACCTGCGAGCAGGATATTGGTCGCACGAATGATGCCGTCGAGTGTCGATTGTCCCGTTCCGTAACGGTTATCGAAGAAATGCTTGGTCTGAGCGTCGTTGACGGCGATCGAAGGGAAGTTAAGCACTCCGGCTTTCTGCATCGCCTTGAGGCGGACAATTCCGGTGGTCGTCTCTTCCGTAGTGCCGATCAGCGTCGCCGCCAATTCACGCTTTTCCTTGAGCATTGTCGCTACAACGTCCGATCCGTCATCGATGATGAGGTTCGGATTTGTATCGAGCGCTGCACGAACGTGGCTGACATAGGTTTCGATCGATTCGCCCTTGATCGCCATAACCGGGATGCCCCAGTCGGCGACGAGAGAAGCAGCAACGTCATCCTGTGTAGATAAAGGGTTTGACGCAATCAGTAAAGACTCGGCACCGCCCGCTTGTAGCGTGCGTGCGAGGTTTGCGGTCTCGGTCGTGATGTGGGCACAAGCGATAAGCTTAACGCCTACTAGCGGCTTTTCAGCCTCAAAACGCTCGCGAATGAGCCGTAAAACCGGCATTTCGCGGTCTGCCCACTCGATACGCTGCTTGCCCTGCGGGGCAAGATTGATGTCTTTGATGTCGTAATGCATTGAATGTCCTGGATTAGCCATTGGTGCCAACTCCTTTTTCAGCCGCAAGTCTGATCGCTTCGGCTTTGTCTGTTACTTCCCATGAAAATTCGTCATTCTTACGGCCGAAATGCCCGAAACGTGCGGTCGCTTTGTAGATCGGACGACGTAAGTTCAAGGTTTCGATGATGCCTTTCGGATTAAGAATGAAATTCGCTTTGACGATTTCCGCTATGCGGTCGTCGTCGATAGTTCCGGTGCCGTGCGTGTCCACCAGAACTGAAACCGGTTCCGCAACTCCGATGGCGTAAGCTAACTGAACAGTACACTTATCGGCGATGCCAGAAGCGACAATATTCTTAGCGATGTAACGCGCCATATAGGCTGCCGAACGGTCAACTTTGGTAGGGTCCTTACCCGAAAAAGCACCGCCGCCATGCGGGGCATAGCCTCCGTATGTATCGACGATGATCTTGCGACCGGTGACTCCGGCATCGCCCATCGGGCCTCCGACCACGAATTTACCGGTTGGATTAATGTGATATTTTGTGTTTTCGTCAAGCAATTCCGAAGGGATAACGGGCTTGATGACTTTCTCGAGGATGTCCGCACGGATCTGTTCGATCGGCAGGTCAGCCGTCTGTGACGAGATAACGACAGCTTCGACACGAAACGGACGGCCGTCACGATACTCGATCGATACCTGCGATTTTCCGTCAGGACGCAGATAGGGAATCGTGCCGTCACGACGGACTTCGCTAAGCTTGCGAGTCAGATTATGTGCCATCTGGATCGGCATAGGCATCAGCTCAGGCGTCTCATTACAAGCATACCCAAACATCAAACCCTGATCTCCGGCACCGCCAGTATCGACGCCTTGTGCGATATCAGGCGATTGCGTTCCGATAGCGTCGATAACGCTGCAGGTATTCGAATCGTAACCGTATTCAGCGTTGTTATAGCCGATCTCTTCGATGGTCTCACGAATGATCTGCTTGTAATTGACCTCAGCCGTTGTCGTGATCTCACCCGCAACTACCGCCAAACCGGTTGTAACAAGCGTCTCACACGCAACGCGTGCTGTCGGGTCCTGTGCCAAAATGGCGTCTAAGATCGCATCCGAGATATGATCCGCGATCTTATCCGGATGACCCTCCGTTACCGATTCCGATGTAAATAAAAAATTTCCGTTACTCAATTGTTTCGTAACTCCTTATATAGGGTTGTATAACTCAAAATACTAAGATAATAACAAAACGATAATAATAGCGTTTTTACAGGGGAGTGTCAAAAGCCATACTTTAATGTATAGATTCAATCGGGGTCTAAAAGTTGTCAGGCGACTAATCAATTCCAAGATTGTGTTTTTCTTGTACTGAAAGTTGAGAAATATTTTTGATATCGTCCCAGTCGATCAGAGCGGCCCATCTTTCATTGCCCACGTCGAATTCGAGAACTCCCGCAACCACCAGGTCATCACGGACGCCATGCTTATCTTCGTCTTCGTTATAAAAGACCAGACGCAATCCGTCGACAGGCTCAATGTTATATTTTGACAGATCCCTGTAACTTCCCCGAGTTAGAACTAGGCGATTTTGGTCATCGTTCTTCATAAAATCGCCATATATCATTTTCATATTAAAGAACGCTGTCGGCGCAAGCGGGAACGACTGCTAAATTCGCTAATCAAACAATATACAGATCGCGTCTGATAATAGAGATTATGTAAGTGAGACGGTTCACGATCTTGGTTTGCGTCCCTGAAACGTCGGTAGTGAGTAAGGATAGTCTTGCAACCTTAGGTTTTTGACAGCGTTATTCCGTCCCGTCTCAATAGAGATCATGTAAAAATAAACTTTCGCTGTCCGGGTTTTGCGTCCCTGGCTAAGTTTGCGTCTCTAAAACTCCGTCGTATTTCACCGGTCAAATTAAACGCTAAGACAGTGTTGCATATATGCAACACAATGTCAAGTCTTTTTTAGGCCGGAAACCACTGATAATTAACCAATAAGCTCCGGCCAGTCGTCGGTTGGCGTGATTCCTTCGTCGGATGGCTCATTATTAGGGGTCGCCGAGGCCGAGAGGTCGATGACCTTTTGCTCGACGTATATAGGGCAGTCGAGGCGAAGAGCGAGTGCAATGGCATCCGACGGGCGCGCATCAAGCGAAACCGCTTCGTCATTTTGATCTGTGAGCTGAATTCGGGCGTAGAAAGTATTTTCCGATAGATCAGTAATGACAACACTAGAGGCCGACAAACGGCATTCAATAATGACATTTCGCAGTAGATCATGTGTCATTGGGCGCTGAGGAACGACCTTTTCGATCTCAAGGGCAATGGCATTGGCCTCAAACGCGCCAACCCAAATTGGCAGAACGGTTTCAGATTCTACGCCCTTAAGCACCACGATAGGTGTATTGGTATTCGGGTCCATTATTAATGCACCGATCTTTACTTCGATCAGGTCTGGGTCTTTATTCATTTGAATTTACTGAACCTCGCCAAATAGTGAATTTGTCTTTATCTCGGTTATCTTAACATCAATAACCTTGCCTAGCAGGTCTTTTGGGCCGTTGAAATTAACTATCTTATGGCAAGCCGAATGGCCGGTGAGTCCGGACTCGTTGCGGCTGGAAATGGCTTCGGGTAGTACTTTAAGCACTTTAACAAGGTACCTTTGTAAACGATTGTTCTGTATGCGTTTCTGGGTACGCTCAAGTTCCATGAAGCGTAAAGTCTTTTCTACTTCTGAAACATCATCGACCATCTCGAAAGCAGGAGTTCCGGGACGCGGCGAGTATTTGAATATGTAAGCCATATCAAATCCGCAATATTCGACCATTTTTATCGAATCTTGGAAATCTAACTCGGTTTCGCCCGGAAAGCCGACGATGATGTCAGTGGTCAATGCTATATCACGATGCGATGATCTTAGGCGATCGATCTTTTCAAAGTATTTCTCGATCGAATGGCCGCGTTTCATTAGACTTAGGACGCGGCTGCTGCCTGATTGAACCGGTAAATGCACCCAATTGCAGAGGTTTTCGTGTTCTTCGATAGCATCGACAATGTCCGAACGAAAATCGCGGGGAAATGAGGTGTTAAATTTTACTCGCTCGATGCCCGTAGCCGCGACGGCCCGCAGAAGTTTTGAGAAGGCCGACTTCCCTGCAAAGCCTTCCAGTCCTGCACTAGACTCCGGGTTATAGCTGTTGACATTCTGACCTATTAGGTGAACTTCCTTAACGCCCTTTTCTTTTAACTCAATGACTTGATCGACGATCTCAGTGGCTGTAAAGCTGCGTTCCCTGCCGCGTGAAAACGGGACGATACAGTAAGTGCAAAACTTGTTGCAGCCCTCGATTATCGGCAGAAATGCGACATAGGGCGAATGACGGTGTGTATCGGCGACGGTCCAGTCATAATTATCTTCTCGTTCCCCTACGTCTGCGACGGATCTGCCACTTCGCATTATTTCGTTTATAGCAGCTGAAACACGGCCTACGGCACGAGTTCCGAGGACAAAATCCACGCCTTTGATCTTGTCGAAGAGCGTTTCGCCTTCTAATTGAGCGACACAGCCCATAATTCCGATTACGGGTTTTTCGTGACGTGCTTTGCGGATGCGGCCGACTCGTGAATACAATTTATGCTCGGCTTTCTCGCGAACGGAGCAGGTATTGAGTATGATAATATCAGCAGAATTTTCGTCAGGTGTGATCTGAAATCCGTCGCGTGTGAGCGCGGTCGAGACGCGTTCCGAATCGGATACGTTCATCTGACAGCCCCATGTTTCGACGAAAACTTTTTTCATAAATGCCGCAAGATACAGAGCAAAAATCACCGAAAACACGAGACTTTGTGCACCTGCATCTGCATTCTGATTATAGCCTGTTGCAAAGCACAATCCAACTCAAGCCCCTCGCCGCCCGGCTGAAAGAGCTTGAGATGAGGGCTTGCGCCCTCACTGATTACGGCAATATGTATGGGGCAGTTTCGTTTTTCAATACGATGAAATACGCCGGCCTCAAGCCGATAGTTGGTTACGAGGCTTTTCTAAAATTTGACAGCCGTTTTGAGAAAACTACTGCGATAGGTGCCGGCGAAAGGGCGTATTACAACACGATCTTGCTGGCACGAAACCACGAGGGCTATATGAACCTCGTTCATCTCGCGTCAAAGGCGTTTACAGAAGGTTTTTACTACAAACCGCGTATTGATATCGAGTTGCTGGCGGCATACAGCAAAGGCCTGATCGGACTTTCAGGAGGTATGAATGGTTCGGTCGGCCATTTTTTATCGACCGGAAATGAAGAGAACGCTCTTGAGAATGCAAAAACGTTGGAAGATGTGCTTGGCAAAGGCAATTTCTTTCTTGAGATACAGGATCATACTGAAGAGTATGGAAAAAAGCTGATAACCGACACCGTAGAACTCTCAAAACGAAGCGGAATACCAATCGTCGCGACAAATGACGTTCATTATCTTCACAAAGATGATGCTCGGGCGCATCAGTTGCTGATGTGCATCGGTGAGGGCCGGACTATCAGCGACAAATCGCGAGCAGTCGCCGACAAAGCGATAAACTATCTGCGTTCGGTAGATGAAATGTGGGATGTTTTTGGGGCGGAGCTGCCGGAATCGCTAACTAATACGCTCGAGATCGCCGATATGTGCGACCTCGTGATACCGCAAGGTGACGATGTGCGGCAATTGCCGAGCTTCCCTATTCCTATAGCCGGAGCGACGGAGGCCGATTATTTCGAACAGGTCCTGAAAGAAGGCTTTGCCGAGCGTCTCAAAGAAGAATGGGAGCCGCGAATCGCCAACGGCACGCTGCTTCACACCATCGAGGAATATCAAGAGCGGCTCGATTCTGAGATCGCGATCATCAGGAAAATGGGTTTCCCCGGCTATTTTCTGATCGTGTGGGATTTCATCAAATACGCCCGTGACAAAGGCATCCCCGTCGGGCCCGGACGCGGTTCGGCGGCTGGTTCGCTTGCGGCGTATGTGATGCGGATCACGGATGTTGATCCGATCCAATACGATCTACTTTTCGAGCGTTTTCTTAACCCCGAGCGCGTCTCGATGCCCGATATTGATATCGATTTCTGCATTCGAGGGAGAGGCGATGTGATCGATCACGTCACGGAGTTTTACGGACAGGAATCGGTCTGTCAGATCATCACATTTGGAACGATGGCTTCGAGGGCTGCGATCAAGGATGTCGGGCGAGCTCTTGGGATGGATTACGGAGCAGTCGAAAAGGTCGCGAAAATGATACCGCCGCCGATCCGAGGCCGAAATGTGAGCATTTCGCAGGCGATGGAGACCGTTCCCGAGATGAAAGCGGCGATGAAAGACGCTCAGGTCAAGGAATTGATCGACCTCGCTCTCAAGCTCGAAGGCTGCTCGCGTCATACTTCCGTCCACGCCGCGGGCGTCGTTATTTCGCCGAAACCTCTGCACGAGCTTGTTCCTGTCGCATTGTCCGGCAAAGACGAATTGACGAGCCAATATCCGATGGGCGATCTCGAAAAGGTCGGGATGCTCAAGATGGACTTCCTCGGTCTTACTACTCTGACGGTGATCGCGGACTGTCTAGCGTCAATGAAAGAAAAGCTTGATGTGACGGTCGACTGGACAAAAATTCCGACGAACGACCAGAAAACAATGGAGCTTTTTGGTGAGGGTCGCACTGAGGCGATATTCCAGTTTGAATCATCGGGTATGCAGGACATGTGCCGAAAGCTGCGTCCTAAGGAGCTCGAAGATCTTTCTGCATTGAACGCTCTTTATCGTCCCGGCCCGCTCGACGGCGGTATGATCGACGATTTTATCGACCGTCATCGCGGGGTCAAACCTGTGGAATACATCGTGCCGGAGATGGAAGACATTCTCGGCAACACTTTTGGCGTGCTTGTTTACCAAGAGCAGATCATGCAGCTTGCGCAAAAGCTCGCGGGTTACAGTCTCGGCGATGCCGATCTGATGCGTCGGGCGATGGGTAAGAAAAATCAGGCGGAAATGGCGAAGGAGGAGAATAGATTCGTCGATGGAGCGGTGACGCGTGGCATCAAGAAAAAGACTGCGAAAGAGATATTTGACTTGATGGCGAAGTTTGCCGATTACGGATTTAACCGCAGTCACTCGATGGCGTATGCAGTGCTCGCGTTTCAGACGGCGTATCTCAAAGCACACTTCCCTGCCTATTTTTACGCGTCCGTCCTGTCGCACGAAGCCCAGGATGCTGCAAAGGTATATAAATATACGACTGAGTTAAAAACGATGGGCCTCTCGCTGCTGCCGCCTGATGTGAATGAAAGCGGCGAGGGCTTTACGCCGGTCGATAATACAGTTCGCTACGGCCTGACCGCGATCAAAGGCATGGGAACGACGAGCGTGCTGGCGATGGTCGAGACACGCAAAACAGGCCCTTTTACGTCGATCTATGATTTTTGCGGACGCCTCGGGTCGGGTGCGGTCAATCGGCGTGGACTTGAGAGTCTTATCGCCGCCGGTGCGTTTGATTCGCTTATGCCCGAGGGCAAAGACGCAGAAACTTGGCGTGCTCAGCTGCAAGCTGCTATCGAACCGGCGCTTGCGCGTGGCCAGCGGATGAACGAGGACCGATTGAGCGGCCAAAACGCTCTGTTCGGTGCGGTCGAGGCAAGCGATGTCAATGCCGAAACGATGCCCGACGCCGAGCCTTGGCCGCAGACGGAGCTTGCACGGCGTGAAAAGGCGGCGATCGGGTTTTATCTATCGACGCACCCGCTCGACGAATTCAAGGATCTGCTCGCCGGGATGAATCTCAAAAGCATCATCGAATACGACAATCTACAGACTGGCAAGGTCGTTAAGATCGCGGGTATGATCAGCGGTCTGCAAATTCGCACCAGCAAACGCGGCAACCGGTTTGCGCAGTTTCGTCTCGAAGATCGATCCGGCGGCATCAAAGGCGTTTTGCTTGGTGAAAATTTCAACAAACTAAGCTCGATGCTCGCTGATGACGCGATGTTCATTGCCGAGGGCAACGTCGAAGCCGAGGAGAATCAGGATCCGACGCTAAAGGTCACCAGCCTGCAGTCGCTCGACGAGGTCGTTGCGTCAGCGGCGAGGGCGATGAACATAACCATTCCGCCGCACGATCAGTCCGAGGCTTATTTTGAGCAGCTTTATTCATTTCTCGAACGCGAACGCGGCCGCACGAGCGTCTTTATCACGATGGCGGCAGGCGAAACAGAGGTCAAGCTCGAAGCCGCCGGACTCGCCGTCGCCGGCAGCCGTTATCTCCAGCAGCAACTCGAAGAGCGTGGCTGCAGCGTTGAGTGGATCCATTAAGATCTATTCAACGCAAAGTCGCAAAGGGGCTAAGACGCAAAGGGGATTTACATCGAGTTCTCAGATTTTTGGATGTTGGGCCGTTTCTATTTGTCATCTTTGCGACTTTGCTCCTTTGCGTCTTTGCGTTAAATTGTTAAGTCATTATCATTAACCTTATGGCGACTACCGCATTCGAACGTGTGCAGACAGCGCGGCATCCTGAGAGGCCGTATGCACTGGATATTATTGCTTCCCTCTTCACGGATTTTGTTGAGGTCCACGGCGACCGGCGATATGCTGACGATCCGGCGATGATCACGGGATTTGCACGGCTCGACGGCACTGAGGTCTGTGTTATCGGCCAGCAAAAGGGGCGTGACATTAACGAACGCCGTCACCGCAATTTCGCGATGTCTAAACCCGAAGGCTATCGCAAAGCCCTTCGCCTGATGAAAATGGCGGAGAAATTTGGCCGTCCCGTGATAACTATCATCGACACGCCCGGAGCCTATCCCGGCATCGACGCCGAAGAACGCGGCCAGGCCGAGGCGATCGCATTTAATCTGCGTGAAATGGCCGGGCTAAAAGTGCCGATCGTCGTCGTGGTGCTTGGCGAAGGCGGCTCCGGCGGTGCCCTTGCCATCGGCATCGGCGATACGGTGCTGATGATGGAAAACGCCGTCTATTCGGTCATCACGCCTGAGGGTTGTGCCGCGATCCTCTGGAAATCCGCCGAACGCGCCCCCGACGCCGCCGAAGGCCTGCGTCTCACCGCGTCCAATCTCAAAGAGTTTGACATCATTGACGAGATCATCGCCGAAGACGAGCCCTGGACTATGCCTGCAAACGGCGACAAGAAAAAGCAAAAAGCCTACGACCGCGTCTGCGACAGCCTAAAAAAGAGTCTCGTCCGCGAGGTCAAAGCCCTCGCTGCCGAAGACACCAAAACCCTCCTCGACAATCGCTATAAAAAGTTCCGCAAAATGGGCGAGTGGGTTTAGGTTTTAGTCTGCGGAGTGGATGGGATATTCGTAGCCCCATGTGAAGCGAAAGCGGAAAGTGGGTTTTTTACTTTAAATGACCTAAGCGTGTAGAACACGCGGTATAAAAGTGTCATTACCCAAATATAATGCCCGCCGACCTTTCCCCTTGACAGCCAAACTCAACAGGTTCATAATTCCCCACATATCAAGGGGTTTAACTTAAACGCCTGCTCCAACTCCCGACTAGAAATTCAAATAATCGTTCGGGACGTTGAATTCGCAGGAATTGCGTCGAAAAGTCGTTCGACGGCGAATATTGTCGTTCGACGGCTCACAATGTCGTTTAACGGAACAACAATGTCCTTCGACGGCTCAAATAGTTGTTCGACGGACAAAAAAGTCGAAAAACGGAATAGAAACTAAATAAACGGAGGAAAGAATAAATGAATGATTATCTTAAACGAGAACACGAAGCATGTGCCCGGTCGAGCCAGTTTTTGACCGATAACATTGCTGATTTTGGTGTCGGGCTGATCAAGCAGATGCGGCTGGAATTTGCTGCCGCTGTTGACGATGTCGATGGCAAAGACGCCGAGTTTGCCGGCGGATTTGGCGAGGCGTCGATGGAATTTGAGCAAAAAGCGACCTCGCGGTCGGTGCTTCGATCCGATGTCGCCGACATCGCCGATATGGCGGTCGGCATGGAACCCGCGTTTGACGGCATCAGCGATCTGTTCCGCTTTCGCCGCAATCTGACTGAAATCGCACTGATCGCTCTCGCCCGTGCGTTCTTTGCCGCTTTGGTCACCTACGAAGCCGATTTTATCGCCTACGGCATGCCCGCCAATTTCAGGGCCGATCTCAAAACTCACACCGACGAATTCGAAGCCGCGATGAACGCTGCTTCGTCCGCCCAAGGCGACCGCGTCGGAGCCGGTGCCGCCCTCGCCGAAGCCGTCAAGCTCGAAGTCCAGTTCAAACGCACCTTTAACCCCATCGTCAAAACAAAATACAAAGGCAACACCGCCAAACTAGCCGCCTGGGCCTCCGCCTACCACGTAGAAAAAGCCCCGGACAAGACAAAGAACGCACCAGTTCCACCGGTTCCCCCAAACACCTTAACTTGATGGCGGCTCCCACCGCAATAATTTCACCAGAATTGCAACTAGCTTTAGCTTTTGTTCTTAAAGAATTGCCACTAGCTTCAGCTAGTGGATACAAAGATAAAAAAAATCTGGGCTTTAGCCCAAAGCTATAAGATACATTGGGCTAAAGCCCAGAATCTTGAAAGCAATCTACCCACTATCTAAAGCTAGTGGCAATTCCAAGAGGTAGTTAGCCTGTTATGCCACATATAAGCGTTTGGATTCATTTCGTTTGGACAACAAAGGATCGACAACCGTTGCTGACCGAGTCGATCAGATACAAGGTCTTCGAACATATTCGTGAAAATGCACGTGCAAAGAATATCTTTATCGGAGCCTTGAACGGTTGGGTCGAGCACGTTCATTGCCTCGTATCATTAGGCTCTGGACAAAATATTGATGAAATAATGCGGCTCCTAAAAGGCGAGTCCTCGCACTGGATAAATAAGAATCAATTGTGCCAAGGTAAATTTCATTGGCAGGATGAATATTTCGCAGTCTCGGTTAGCGAATCTCTATTGCCAAAGGTGAGAAAATATATTGATTCACAGGAAGAGCATCATCGGGTTCGACCTTTTGACGAGGAGTTCAATGATTTTCTTGAGAGAGGTGGATTCAAAAGAGGTTTGGCCTAAAGCCCAGCGACTTGTTTCTCTTTGTTCCACTAGCTTTAGTTTTTGTTCTTAAAGAATTGCCACTAGCTTTAGCTAGTGGACGGGGATAAAAAAAGATCTAGGCTTTAGCTCAAACGACCATAAGATTCATTTGGCTAAAGCCCAGAACATTGAAAGCAATTTACCCACTAGCTAAAGCTAGTGGCAATTCAAAGAGCCGCAGATGTTATGTTCACCGGCCTTTTGGTCCTCACACTTTGCCGTTTAGGATCGCGTCGAGTTGGGTTGATTCGAAGATGGCGACGTCGTCAAGAAATTTTTCGCGATCCTCGGGCGTCAGGATCAGGTATCGCGGTGCCCAGGTATCGCGGTGCCTGACTCCGCGATCCCGTTTTGAATGAAACAATGCCCATATCAAAGAAAAGAAAAAGAGCGGGAAAGAAGGTTGTGCGGCAGACGGTGGTGACTGCGCCTGATCTGTCGAAGAGTTGGAATCTGAAGATCAAGCCTTCGCA
>JAYVOS010000325.1:0-4996 GCA_043757775.1 Chloracidobacterium sp.
CAGGTCAGCGACGCGAGTGACCTCATAGCCTTCCTCGTTGGCAAGTTTTCGCTTATAGCTTTCGACGATGAATTTACTCATTAAAATCCCAAACTTTTAGGTTAACAGATGGAGCGGTGGGTCACAACAAAAATGATGCCTAGTGGGCTGGCCTCCATTTAGGAATCTGAATTAGCCACGAATGCAGGAATAAGAATAGATTTTGCGAATTGATCAGATCATTCGTGCATTCGTGGCTGAGCATTAGGCAGGCATAAGTTACTTTTTCTTTGGCACAGGAGCCCTCGGCGTTGAGTAAAAAGGTTTGTGCTGGACGACGTAAGTTTTGTTGTCATACTGGCCGTCGCCATCGACATCAACCATTACCTCGAGCTTATATTTTTTGCCAGCCTCGTGACCTTCGGTCAGGTCATACGACAGTGCGTACTGGTTGCGGAGCATGGCGTTGATATTTTGGAGATAGCCGGGAACCTCGCCTTCGAATGTCATTGGATAATGCACGCCGCCTGATTCTTTGGCAAACGTATTCATCGTGTTTTGAGCTTGTAAAAACGTCAGACGTCCGGGTTGTCCAAGCAATCCGTCTGTTGCTCCGAGATATGATTCGTACTTTTTATAAAACAGATTGCCCGTGCTGATGATATAGATCGGGACACCTGCTTCCTGGATGATGCGGCGAACCTCGTCATAGTTTATCCGGCTAAAAGTATCAATGCCTGACGCGACCAGTATGATCGCACGGCGTTTTGACCGGACATCGACCATGCCGGCATAATCGGACTTTTCTTCTTTAGAGTTATCCAAAACGACCGAATCAGCACGGCCGCCGATAAGAGCAAATTTGAGTGCGTCAAACAGATTGTTTTCGCGGAACGCCGGCTGATTGCGCAGAAGTATGTTTACCGCAGCGTTCAAACGTGCCGGGTCATTGGTAAAATCCGTGAGCGGCGTCGGGCGCATATCAAAAGCGATGACCGATGCGTAATCATTGGGCGGTTTAATAAACTTTGCCAGAAATAATGATACGGGCCGGATGACCTCATAAGTGCCGGGTTCGAATGAGCCGCCTGCAGCCTGGCCCAGAGCTTCTGTCCATTTGCTAAATTCGACGACGAGCGTGACCGTTATCGGCGAATCAGGCGTGGAAAAATTGGAAATGTTTTGCTTGACGCCGTTTTCAAAAATGGCAAAGTTTTCTTTTTTCAACCCTGTGATGATCTGTCCGGTTTTTTTGTTAAAGACGACGGCATCAACATTGACGATATTGGTCTCGATCTTTTCGACCGTAGTGTCGATGACGGCGTTCTTTTCTTGTTCCAGCCGCTTTTTGTCGGCCTCAGCTTTCAGACGTTCTTCTTCGGTCTGCGGCGTCGAACGCCCATTTTTTTTCCCGTCGCCCGGCAGATCTGTCGGTTTTTGTGGTTTGGATTGGGCATTTGCAAACGGAGCCGTTACCAGCAACAAGGCAAAAACTATAACAGTCAGTGCAAACAAACCACGTTTGGCAGAAAAGAAGAGCATATTTATATCCTTAACCAGAGCGAATATCTTTAGATACAGATTGTCCGTCTTTAGTTGGTCAAAATCAAGAAAAAAGAGGCCGTCTTTTGAGACAGCCTCTCGTATTTGTACTCCGGTGTGGTTACAGCACACCGTAAACTACGGCAGCGTTTGAAAAGTTAGAGGATGAGCGGGATGCGACTGCCCTGATGCGATATTCGTAATACTGTCCCGGCGTGACGGGCGTATCGACAAAGCTCTGCCGCTTGGTGGTGGCGATGATGCCCCACGGCCCATCGTCACCCTGCCGACGCCATACCTCATAATGGACGCGCGAGTTTGTATTATTACCCTTGAACCTGCCTTTGTTGATGCCGTTAGAATATCCAGAGGCCGACAGATCCGTCGGGTCCTGAGGCACATACGGGCTAGGCTGCGTGAGCGGGTAATCAAATCCGCAAATGTCATACTGCTTTTTATTGGCGAGCCCTGCTTTCAGCGCGTCACGGACCTGGCTCATCAGTGCCTGTATCTGCCCCTTAGTTTCATTACGGGTGCTCACCTTGCTCTTACGTTCTGCCTCGGCGACGGTTGCCTCGGCTGTCTGTATAGCCAGATCTGCCGGCAGTGTGCCGATCGTTGTGACCAGACTGGTCCGTGTGTGCGAGTCTATCGCTGAAAGATTTGATCCGCCCAGCAGCGTGACCACATTGGCCGCAAAATCCGCAAGGTCGTTTTCACTTAATAGTCTAAAGTTCATTGTGTTTATCTATTCTCCTTATGTGTTATGTTAATGTAAGAAACATTTGTCGTATTTCCAGCAATGAATATAGCATCAAATGTTGCAACAGTCAAGCATTATATTATCAATGCAACATAATATAGGCCGTGATCGTGTTGGAAAAGACCGTAAGATGTATAAAACAATAACTATTTTGTGCAAAATAGTTGCAAAAACGTCCGGAGCAGTCGCTACTTTGTATAAAACAGTCTTTAAAACGAGCGAAATAATTCCTGTTTTATACAGATCAGCCCCTAAAACGCACAAAACATAAACGTTTTTATACAAAACTGGTCTGAAAACATCCGAAATAGTTCTTAAAACGTACAAAACAGCTTTTGTTCTGAGCCTAGGAGTTTATCAAACGAGGGGATCGGCTCGAGATTTGAGTAGCATTTATTGGCATTTACAACAGAGTCTATCTGATCTGCATCGACCGGCAGCAAAAAATTCTTGACAAGTCACAAGTAAGGGGCGTAAGGTTGAGGACTCAAGACCCGATAGCTTTTTACAACTTAATTTGGCAGAGGAGTTTTTCCACTATGGCCCCCACCGCCTCGTTTAATCAACCATCGCTTCGCAGACGGTTATCTCTCTGCGTGTCCGCTGCCTTGCTGCTCGTATTGCTTTCGCAATCTTTGGTAATAGTTCCGGCAGGTGCTGTCAGAGCATCGGCCGCGCCAAAAGTACAGTAAGTAAACACGTCGTCACCGCCCAGCCCGTTTGTAATCAATTCAGGTAACGCAGGCGGCGTTTTCTTTAACCCTGCGGTTATTGCGTCGGGTCTGCTTGGGTTATTCACAGAAGCCGGTGGAAGAAAGGGAGAAAAGGAGAAGTCGAGCGAGGGAGAAAAAGAAACCGACGCCGTTGGTCTTCCGGCATCAGGGACAGGTAGTTCCGCTCCGATGTTTTTGCCGTCGGGATCGTCGGCGGATCTTGGTGCATTTAGGCTAATGGCCGGTAACGCGACGGGCGGGACGGATCTATATTCGAGAAACTTTGGCTGGGGGACATCACTTGTCGGATTGAAAGGACGTGCCGGGCTCAATGCCGGACTCGGCATCAGTTACAATTCACTCGTCTGGCTCAAGGACACGACCAACAGCGAGATAATATTCGACCCGGATCGAAGCAACGTGATCCCTGGATTTAAGATCGGATTCCCGGATATTGAGCAGGTATATTTTGATACAGCAAAAAATGTCTATGTGTTTTTGATGGTAAATCCAGACGGGAGCCGGACTGAATTTAGACAAATCGGTTCTACCAATTATTTTGAAGCCGGAGATTCCAGTTATAGGCAGCTCGCGATAAATACCGGAGCTAGTCTGGACGGTAGGCCGGGTTCGATCGACATTACGGTCACATCGACAGATGGCACTAAGATGCACTATCTATGGAAGAGAGTTATAGGCAAATATCAATGCGAAGAGATCAAGGATCGAAACGGTAACTATATAAGCATTAACTACAATTCGACGACGCAATTGCTTTCAAGCATTGTAGATACTTTGGGCCGGACGATTACGATCAACCGCGACAGTTACGGCTACCCGACGACGATTACGCAGACTTGGAAAGATACAAATGGTTCTGGATCTAATACAACTCATACTTATGCGACACTGTCTTATACGACGGCGACTGTTTCGACCAACTTTTCAGGATTGACGGTTATCGGCCCGGCAAACAGCACAACCGTAAAGGTGCTTGATAAGATCACCTACCCGGACGGCAGCTTTACCAAGTTTGAATACAACAGCTACATACAAGTCAAAAAGATCTCAAATGTCGCGGCGGATTCGACCTCGCATGTGTTGAATTATGTTTCCACGAATCTCGATTCGATCTCCGGTAGCCAGACGGACTGCCCGCGCCTGAGTGAACAACGCTCTTGGGTCGAAAACTTCAATCTGGTCAGCGGAACGGCAACAGAGGTCGTGACGACAAATAGCACTCCGTCAAGCACTACTTTTTCGGGGCCGGGTGGCACTGAATCAAGCAGCGTCGTAAAGGTTGGCATCACTGGCGATCCTGATAACCATTACACCCGCATCCATTTCGGGCCATCGGGCTATAGAGAAGGTCTGTCTCTCTTCACGGAGGACTGCACCGACACAGGCTCTTCGTGCGGCACTCGTGTCCGCTGGACGTGGAATAGCTGGACACAGGACAATACGAGCGCAAGCTACATCACCAATCCCCGCGTTACCGAGACTCACGTCGGCGACGGCACCAACACCAAACGCACGACAATAGATTACGGCTCGAACGGCTACGGACTGCCAGAGATCGTAAAGGTCTATGACACAAACTTAACCACGGTCTTAAAGAAACAGCGAACCGTTTACGAACTCTCCTCAACCTATACGGGCAAGCGGATCATAGGCCTGCCTAAAGAAACCGAGCTTTGGGAAGGTGACGGAACAACTCTAATGTCGATGGCGGTCTATGCCTACGACGGCGAGACCCTCACGGGAACTAACCCAGTGCAGAATATATCGCCCACCCAGCATGATAATACTAACTATTCATCAAGCTACACCACAGGACGCGGCCTGCTGACCTCAGCCAAACGCTGTGATGCGACTTCGTCAACGCCATCCTCAGTCGGCACGCTGTCATGCAGCGGTTCCGTCGAAACAACATTCCTCCACAACACCGCCGGAGCCGTCGTGTCCAAGACCGATCCGCTCTCGCATACCGTAAAGATCG
>JAYVOS010000326.1:0-4954 GCA_043757775.1 Chloracidobacterium sp.
CTGCCCGATCTGGGAGTAATACTGATGACGGCGTTTGCGTCGGTCGAAACGGCCCGCGAGGCATTCAAACTCGGTGCCGATGATTTCATTCAAAAGCCCTTTGATGTCGAAGAATTAAAGCTGATTGTCCGTAAAACCCTTGAAAAGCAGGAGCTTGTAAATGAAAACCGCGCTTTCAAACGTGCACAACGTGAACGGGGCAGCGTAAAGAACATCATCGGCACCTCCACTAAGATGCAGGCCATCTTTCAAATGATCGAAACGGTTGCCGAGGTCCAATCAACCATATTACTGACGGGCGAGAGCGGAACTGGTAAGGAGCTTGTCGCTCGTGCCATCCACGATCTCAGTCCACGTGCAGAAAAGCCATTTATTTCAATCAACTGCGGTGCTTTTACCGAAACATTGCTCGAATCTGAGCTATTCGGCTATATAAAAGGTGCCTTTACCGGAGCCAATACTAATCGCAAAGGGCTGTTCGAAGCTGCACATGGTGGAACAATCTTCCTGGATGAAATAGGCGAGATGACTCCTGCGATGCAGGTCAAGCTGCTGCGTGTACTACAAGAGCGGCGTGTCCGCCCGGTCGGTGCCCACGACGAAATGGCGATCGACGCCCGCGTGATCGCCGCGACTAACCGCGACCTAAAGCGAATGAGCGAAGAAGGCACATTTCGCGAAGATCTGTTTTATCGTATATCCGTTATCCCGATCGATCTGCCGCCGCTACGCGAAAAGCCTGAGGACATTCCACAACTGATCGAGCATTTCATGAAGAAATTCTGTGCCCAGACCGGCAAAGACCTTACGATCTCGCCCAAAGCCACACAATTGCTTGAAAATTATGCTTGGCACGGAAATGTTCGCGAGTTGGAGCATACTATTGAGCGTGCAGTTGCTCTTGAGCGTTCGGCCGAGATCCAGCCGGAACAATTGTCGGATCACATCACTAATTACAATCCGCAGCGTATCAACGCCGAGTTTGACCTGCCGGAATCAGGGATTAATCTCACAACCCACTTAGAAAATCTTGAAAAGACCTATGTAGTCGAGGCTTTGCGGACAACCGCTGGAAACCAAACAAAAGCCGCCGAATTACTGCAAATGCCCGTTCGTTCATTACGACATCTGCTTGATAAACACAATATACGCTCGCTTTCCGCTCAAATGCGGAGTTCAGATTAACAGCTATAATATAAAGGAATAATTATGAAGACTAATGAATCAGGATTTTCTCTTATTGAGTTGCTTATAGTTATTGTAATTATCGGGATCCTTGCGGCACTTTCCATCCAAGGCATACTCGCATCCCGCCGAAGTGCAAACGAAGGGTCAACCGTTTCGTCCATTAGGCTACTCCACGGTGCACAGATGACTTACTCATCGAGCTTTGGCACCGGTGAGTTCGCCGGAACTGTCGGAGCAGGAACCAATGCCGGTTTAACCATATTGCGAGGGTATGAGCTTATTGACCCTGTTCTCGGTGGTGGTAATAAGAGCGGCTACAATTACGTCGGCGGTCGCCAGCCTGCTACCGCAACCGAACCCTCACAGTTTTACTTTTCAGCCATTCCTATATCAGCCGATTCCTTGACCGGCACCGGAAATCACCGTTTCGGTGTTGCTACAGATGGCGTTTTACGAACAGATACGGTCCTAACTACTCATTACCCTGATATAGCTTCTATCAATTCCGCACCCGCGATGGGCAATTAGTCCTAATACCACTTATTCTCTCCCACTAATGACATTTTTTGTCATCAACTAGTTACAAAAAACTGTTATTCAGGGTGCTTTCTTCACTAAGATAGAAACTAAGACCTGATCCACTCCGCACCACACACTCTTTATTTTCAATAGCTTACAGCCAAAAGTAAGCCATTTGGTACGAATGGCACGGCACTTGATATAGAAGCAGTGGCCTGGGAAAGGTACATAGATTTAAATTTTTAGGAGATTGTGAATTAGACATGAAAAATCAAAAAGGTTTCTCGCTTATCGAACTTTTAATCGTTGTTGTTATCATCGGAATCATAGCAGCTATTGCTATCCCGAATCTGCTTGCCGCTCGTCGCTCTGCTAACGAAGGTTCAGCTATATCGGCTAGCCGCACACTGCACGGTGCTCAGATGACGTATGCTTCGACCTACGGTAATGGTAACTATGCTGGTGCTGTTGGTGCCGCTACGGTTCAGGCCTTGACTGAACTTGGAACACCGGGACTGGTGGATGCTGTTATGGCTACCGGAACAAAAAGTGGATATAACTTCAGAGGTGGACGCGTTGCTTCGACAACGAGCACACCTGCGACGTTTTTCTTCACCGCTAACCCAACCACCACATCTGGTGTAACACAAACGGGTGCACGTCGTTTCGGTGTCGCTACCGACGGTGTGTTGATGGCTGATGCTACCGCTGGCAGCTTGGCTACTCTGTTTGACGCTTCGACTGTTGCAACGGCAAGCCCGCTCAGCAACTAATCCCCTTAACACTTGACTAAAGCGGGAAACATATCAAAAGTGTGTTTCCCGCTTTTTTTTCTCTAAATATATATTTTCACTGCAATTATATTGATCGATTTTATACCCGAATTGCAATTGTTTATCGGATCTACCAAAACAATCGAACTTACACCCACTGACAGAACGGAGAAAAAGAAAATGAAAAGTAATCAAAAAGGGTTCTCACTGATCGAACTTTTGATCGTTGTAGTTATTATCGGCATTATCGCCGCTATCGCAATACCAAATTTGCTTGCAGCACGGCGATCCGCTAACGAAGGATCTGCCATCTCGGCTATGCGGACCCTGCACGGTTCTCAGATGACCTATGCGTCAAGCTTTGGCAATGGTAACTATGCAGGTGCAATAGGTGCCGCTACAACCCAAGCACTTTCTGAACTCGGAACACCGGGTGCTATGATAATCGACAACAACCTCGATACCGGAGTTAAAAGCGGATACAACTTTGCAGGCGGTCGTATAGCTTCGGCGGTAGGTGTCCCCCCCCAATTCTTTTTTACAGGGAACCCAACGACCACATCAGGCGTGACGCAGACCGGTGCCCGTCGATTCGGTGTCGCTACTGAGGGCGTATTGGTGGTTGATGCCTCGTCAGCTAACCTTCCCACCCTGTTTACACAAGCAACGGTCGCAACGGCAAGCCCGCTCAGCAATTAGGAGTTAAGGTCAAAATGGGACGGAAAGCTGATCTAGAGTTTCCGCCTCAGAGTTAATAAAAGGATAGAGAGATGAAAAACAATCAAAAGGGATTTTCCCTGATCGAGCTTTTGATCGTCGTCGTCATAATCGGTATTATCGCGGCGATCGCAATACCAAACTTGCTCGCTGCACGCCGATCAGCTAACGAAGGCTCGACCGTTTCTTCTCTGCGAACCCTTCACGGTGCACAGATGGTATATTCGGCATCGCACGGCAACGGTAATTACGCCGGAACAATTGCAGGAACTGGCGATAATGTTGCCCTGAGCCAGCTTCGCACGGTAAACATCGTCGACGCGACCCTAGGATCAGGCACCAAAAGCGGCTATAACTACGTCGGGGGACGAGCAGCATCTTCATCCGCAGGAGCCGCAACATTTTTCTTTTCAGCTAACCCGGCGGTAACGTCAGGTGTGACGCAGACGGGGGCACGCAGGTTTGGAATCGCCACCGAAGGTGTCATGATGGCAGACCCTACCGCCGCAAACATCGGCACAGCTTACACATCCACAACTATCGCGACAGCCTCTGCGTTGTCCAATTGATACTAACCATAACTAACAACTGAGCGGGAATTCCATTGCGGGATCCCGCTCTTTTTTTGCCTCCAATTCACTGTGTTACAATATCGGCGTCTTCAGATACGCCATTCCCTTTTACAATGAGCAACGATCCAGACATCAAGCGATCTTCTTTTTTTGGTTCAGATTCCATAATTTTGATGTCGCTATCGCTCACCGCAGTCTTACTCTCGTCTCTAATTTCAACACCGAGGGCGGGTACGATCTCCGCTCAACCCTGGAAAGTCGAGCTATTCGCAGCCATATTCCTTGTCCCATTTATTTATTGGGTTTATAGAAAGCATTCACAACAGCTCAGTTTTCGTGAGGCACCTCTTTTTCCGCTTTTGGTGTGCATGGCGGCATTTATTTTCTGGAGCGGGTTATCTATAATTTGGTCGTCATCGCCCGGATCTGCTCTGCATCATACGCTCAATTGGTCGATCTATTTGACCATTTTTGCCGGGTTTCTATGCTTATTGCGGAGCGGACAAGGGCTTTCCCCAATAGTGAATACTTTTATTGTGTGCACATTGGTATTAGCATCTTTGTGCGTCATCGATTTCCTTTCAATGACTGATTTTGCATCAGTCGAAGGTCTAATACGTATAAGATACGCCAAATATGCTGAGTTGCTGGTGACTATTGCACCGCTTTTGTGTGTACTGACGCTTTATTCACGGACACGCATTCAATCTGCCCTCGCGGCGGTATGTTGGCTGCTAGGCTGGCTTACGATAATGCTCTCACTCAGCAAAGGGGCATTCCTTGCCGGCATCATCGCACATCTTGTTTTATTTGCTGGCTGCATCCTATTCACAAATAAAACCCTACGGAGAAAGTCAGTCGTTCTTGCTGCTGTCTGGGTTGTGGTAACGATCGCGGTTCAGCTCGCATTTTCATCGCTATCGTCAATTCCGTCCACGTCCGATTACATATCCGGATCTGCCGACAAAACTAGATCAACTACCATTTTCCGCACATTCGCATGGCGGGTGGGCGACGAAATGGCTGCAGATCACTGGCTGAGTGGTGTCGGAGCCGATAATTTTGGTATTGCATTTAACGGTGCACGGGCAGACCTCGCTCAAAAAAATACCGGAAACACCAAACCTGAGATCGCCGAAGATTACATTGTCGAAAGGGCGCATAACGAGCTATTACAAGTCTTTG
>JAYVOS010000327.1:0-4949 GCA_043757775.1 Chloracidobacterium sp.
TATCAGGATTGATGTTGAGGACGTTGTTTAGAAACGCCAATAATTCTTCGGGGTATTCGCTGATCGAGGCGAGCCACATCCAGGCATCTTCGCTTTTCGGCTCTTGCTGGGCAGCATTGACGAGCAGCGTACGGGCGTGTTCACGATCGCCACTTTGAGCGGCGGCGATGCCGCGTTTTAACAGATCCTGAACATCAGCTGAGAGAGTAAATTCGTCAAACGTTTCGTTTTCGACGAGAGGAAGTGCGGTTACGTTTGGTTCAAATTCTAATCTCATAGCTGTTTGTTTTGGTGGAAGTTCTAAATTCTGAGACGTGGTTGGAAGCCGGCGATGCGAAATGCAAAGCCCAATTTCACAATAGATTCAAATGCAATAGCAGTGCCACTCGATCCACAGCTAGTCGTCCATTGTTAAATAAGCTAAAAGTGCCTAAAATAAGGGCTCTAGCGATATTTTGTCTAAGATCGAATATTTGCTGTAATCCGGGCCCTAACAAAAGTGACAATATTTGGCAGGAAACCATCGAGAAAAGTAGCAATTTGGGGCACTTGACAGCACATTTATGACCACAAAAAAGGCGAATTATGACGTCATAATAATCGGCGGTGGACCGGGCGGTTTGTCGGCTGCATTATGGTGCTCTGAGCTTGGACTGAGCGCTATTTTGCTGGAAAAAGAGACGGAGTTTGGCGGGCAGCTTTTGCTGACATTTAACGCGATCAATAACTACCTCGGAGCCGTAGCGGCAAATGGCCGGGAGCTAAGGGAATGTTTTCTGGAGCATGTCAAAAATGCCAAGGTCGAGAAACTCAACGCGGCCGAAGTTTTTAAGGCAGATCTAGTAGAAAAATCCGTAATTCTGGCTGACGGGACGACGATCTCGGGGAGCTCAATCATAATCGCAACCGGGGTTCAGCGGAGAAAATTAGGCATTCGCGGTGAGGTGGAGTTCTACGGCAAAGGCATTCTCGAATCAGGTGAAAAAGCCAAAAATGCTGTAGCGGGAAAGCGGGTAGTGATCGTTGGCGGGGGAGATGCGGCGGTCGAAAATGCGATCATTCTGGGGCGCACGGCGGAAAAGGTTTTTGTCGTGCATCGCAGAGGTGAGTTTTCTGCTAGAAATGATTTTGTAGTAAGAGCCACGGCTCTCGAAAATGTCGAGTTTGTAGCTGACTCGCGACTCACTGCAATTATTGGAAATGAACAAGTTACGGGTGTCGATATTCAAGACAATTTAACCGGCGCCACATTGCATATCGAAACCGACACCGTCCTCATCCGCATCGGAGTAGAGCCGAATACGGATCTTTTTCGAGGCCAGATCGCCCTCGATAAAAACGGATACATTGCTATTGACGCCAACTGCTCCACAAACCTCAAGGGCGTTTTCGCTATTGGCGATGTAGCAAGCCCCGCGTCTCCAACAATAAGCACGGCGGCCGGACATGGAGCTACTGCCGCGAAAGCAGCACTCGAATTTTTACGAGTTTAGTATTTAATTTACCTTGCGGCGAATGAATCATTGCCGGTGATGTCGGCGAGGTGGCGGGTGTCGTTGAGGGCGAGGACGCGGACGTTGCGTCGGCCGCGCAACTCAAAACGGTTGATCCCGCAATTGGACGTAATGAGCCACGGCGTGGTTTTCGTCCCGCGGTCAATGGCTCCCATCAGGTGCAGCGTGAGAAAACAGATAGCTCCTGTGTGAGAAAATATGGCGACGCGTTCGCCGTTATGATGACGGAGAATGTCGTTGACCTTGGTCGTGATACGACTGAGCAGATGACGGTAGCTTTCGCCGCCGGAGATGACGTGATTGACGCTACGATTAACGAGGGCGTAGTAGTCGTCTGGGTGCAGGGCTTTTGATTCGTCAAAGGTCAGACCTTCGAGTACGCCTACGTGGCGTTCGCGAAAAGCGGACGAAGTATGTATCCGCATATCCAGCAGATCGGCGAGTGGTTGCGCCGTCTGGACGGCCCGGTGAAGATCGCTCGAATAGATCGCCTGAATGCCCTCTTTTGCCAGCAGTTTCGCCGTCAACTCTGCCTGTTTTTGTCCCAATTCAGAAAGCGGCGTCGGTCCATGTCCGCCAAAACGCCCTTCGGCGTTTCCGGCAGATTGGCCGTGTCGGATCAAATATAAACGTGTTGGCGGCGGCATAATTTAAGCTGCAACTGCCTCGGCGTTTAGTTTTTCGGTTTGGTAATGCGTCTGCAGAGCTCCGACAAATTCGTCGATCTGGCCTTCCATTACGAGTTCGAGCTGGTGGACAGTGAGACCGATACGGTGATCGGTCACGCGATTTTCCTTGAAATTGTAGGTGCGAATTTTTTCAGAGCGGTCGCCGCTGCCGACCATTGATTTACGCTCGGCAGAGAGTTCGTCATGCTGCTTTTTCTCTTCGAGCTCCTGCAGACGGGCACGCATGATACGCATCGCTTTTTCTTTATTTTTGATCTGCGATTTTTCATCCTGCATCGAGACGACGACATTTGTGGGCAAATGCGTCAGCCGAACTGCGGAGTATGTCGTATTGACCGATTGTCCGCCGGGGCCGCTACTGCAGAAATAATCGACACGCAGATCTTTCGGATCGACGTGGACATCGACCTCTTCGGCTTCGGGCAGAATGGCGACGGTGATCGCTGACGTGTGAATGCGGCCTTGGGTCTCGGTCTGCGGCACACGCTGTACGCGGTGAACGCCGCTTTCGAAACGCATTTTCGAATATACATTATCGCCTTCGATCACGGCGACGGCGTCCTTGATGCCGCCCATGCCGTTGTCTGAGGCTTCCATTACGTCCATTTTCCAGCCCTGACGTTCCGCGTAGCGTGCATACATTCGCAGGATCTCAGCGGCAAAAAGTGTGGCTTCGTCACCGCCCGTTCCGGCACGGATCTCGAGGATGACGTTCTTTTCGTCGTTGGGGTCTTTTGGAATAAGAAGAAATTTAAGCTCTTCTTCGGCGGCGGGCAATTTTTCCTCGATCTCGGCGATCTCGAGTGCGGCCATCTCACGCATTTCATCGTCATCGGCGAGAGATGAAAGATCTCGGGCACCTTGCAGATCTTCTTGCATCTTGCGGACTTCACGGTATTTTTCGACGATCTCGCCAAGTGAGCGGTGCTGTTTCATCAGCCGTGCGTACGCCGTCATGTCGGACATAAACTCCGGCTGAGAGATCTGCTCGGTCAGCTCCTCGTAGGATTTTTCGATCTGTGCAAGTTTTTCGAACATATGATCTTAAACGACGACTTCTAAATGCCGTTCGAACACCGGTGCGGTCTCAACCTCGATCGGCTCTAATTTTAGTGACTCGTCGAGTGCTTTTATTGCCACTTCGAGTTGTTGCTCATCGGGTTCCTGAGTCGTGATATTTTGCAGCCAGAGGCCGGGTTTGGTCATTACTTTGAACACGGAACTCGTTTCTTTTTTGGCGGCGTAGCGGATGACCTCATACGAAAGTCCCGCGACGAGCGGCATCAGCAAGATACGCACGACGAGATTCATCCAAGTCGCTTCGAAATTGATTACCGAAAACAGCACGATTGCGACGAGCATTACGACCATAAGGAACGAAGTGCCGCAACGCGGGTGCTGACGACGCATAGTCGTGGCGTTTTCTGGCGTCAGGTCGAGGCCTTTTTCCCAAGTAAAGACTGTCTTATGCTCGGCTCCGTGATACTCGAATACCCGGCGAATATCTTTGAGATACGACATCGTGAAGATCATAAAGATGAAAAATGCCATTCGAATCACTCCGTCAATCAGGTTGAAACCGATCCACAACCCAAACGTGTCGAGCTTTATCTTCCACACATAAGCCTTGATCGTTTCATACCAAGCTGCATCCGCCGCAACGGTCGGAGCACCGGCCCATCCGAGTCCGATAAATAAAAGATTGGTCAGAACAAGCGGTGCAACGATGAACAGCAATATATTGAAGCCGAGAGCAAAGATGATAGAGCCGACCGCACCGGCGGATTGTGCCGCCGAGCGTTCTTTGGACTCGGCTCGGGGCTGTTCGGGCATGATGACCTTTACTGGAGCCTTAAGAAAATCTGGGTTAGTTGTGCCTTCGACAGGTACGGCCGCCATTTCACTGACCGACTCTTTCGCCAACTCTTCTTTTGCGGCAAGATCGTCTTCGAATACCTTTGCCGAAAAATTCAAGGCTTTGACACCGAGTGCCATCGACTGGATAAGCGTCGCTCCGCCGCGCAGCACCGGCCAATTGAGCCACTTGTAAGTATCGCTCCACTTCGGTAGCGATTCGGCTGTGTGAACGATCGTGCCGTCAGATTTTCTACACGCGATAGCATACGCTGATGGTGTACGCATCATCACGCCTTCCATTACGGCCTGGCCGCCGACTATGAGGTCGCGTTCCATTGCAAAAACAGTATGTAAGAATTTAATTTTTCGTGCCGAATTTTTCTTTTTCATAACCTCTAATTGACGGTTTTTCACCCGTATTAGTTGCTTTTTTTCCGTTTTTCGGATGACTGCAGTAAAATGCTGAAATGGCCGTTGCTCTCAAGATAGCATTGCTTTACGCCACTCGCGTCTTCTAGACCTTGCTCGCGAAGCTGGCTGTAAACCTCGTCTTCGGTCAAAAACTCTTTATCGAGATTTTTCTTTATGAATTTGCCGTTTTCGATCAGCAAGAGCGGACTTGGCGATAGAAATTTCGCTATAAACGTCGATTTGAATCCAAGCCAGTCCAGAAAGAAATCCCACAGCACTATAGTGACGATCAATAGTAAAGCTTCGGTTATCGATTTGGAATCGCCTGCCATACCGTTTTGAGCGGCATCCGCGATCACAACGATTACGAGCAGATCCGCCACGCCTATCGATCCCGACTGGCGACGGAAAATCCGTAGGACCAGATACATCCCGAGGTACATGATCGTGCCGCGAATAATGATCTCAGCGATCGATT
>JAYVOS010000328.1:0-18804 GCA_043757775.1 Chloracidobacterium sp.
GTTCTGCGGCATGAAAAATATTATCAAACCTTTTTCATTTCTCATTCATCTTATAGATGCAAAACGGTTCCGTTGTGAACGTTCTAAAAAAAGGGAAGATACGATGCAAGGAATTTTGGTACAAAATATGATCGCCCAGCGTGTTATAGATAGAACAACCGGCGCATTTGGAAAAAAGATAGGTCTTGCGGCCAGACTGTTAGGCTGTCGGCACAAACAGTTGACCCGGCCGTTTACAAACGAAAAGGGTTCGTATCGTGCCTGCATCAATTGCGGAGCACGTAAAGAGTTTGATATAAAAAGTTTTAAGACATTGGGGACGTTTTATTATCCCCCGTCGGTGTCCTCGCGACCGTAACAGCGGGGAATTCATAAATACCCTTCATATATACCTACCAAATTAACCTACCGAGTGCGGTTTTCCAAAAAACCGCACTCTTTCTATTTATTGACCATTTGCGATTACCGAAAAATCAGGTAAAGTCTCAGTTAAAGGGGTAAAAGCAATGATTAAGAAAGTGATTTTGGGATTACTGACGTTGATCGTGTCTGTGGTTATAATATTTTGTATCGTCGCTGCGATGCAGCCGGCGGATTTTAAGATCACGCGTTCGGCGACATTTAATGCACAGCCGGAGAGGATTTTCGAACAGATCAACAACTTACATAATTGGGAAGCGTGGTCCCCGTGGGATAAGATCGACCCCGAGATGAAAAAGACCTATTCTGGCCCTGACTCCGGTCCCGGTGCGACGTATGCATGGAGCGGCAACAAAGAGGTCGGCGAAGGCAAGATGACCATCGCCGAGAGCCACCCTTCACAGCATATAAAGGTCGATCTCGATTTTATCGCCCCTTTTGCTGTGAAAAATGTCTCGGAATTCGTCCTCAAACCCGAGGGCGGTCAGACGACGGTAACGTGGTCGATGACCGGCAAAAGAAACTTTATTCTGAAAGCTTTTAGCCTGCTAATCGACATGGACAAGCACGTCGGCGGTGATTTTGAAAAAGGGCTGACGCAACTCAAACCGGTCGTCGAATCCGCACCGACGACGGGAACCAAATAGAAGTTTTATATGAATATTGTGCTTTGGATAGTTCAGATACTGGTTGGCCTGTTATTTATATTTTCCGGCGCGTCTAAATTTATAATGCCGTACGAAGAAATGATCAAAGGCTCTCCGTACGTTTTGCCGCACTGGTTCCTTTTGTTCATAGGCGTTTGCGAGCTGCTCGGCGGTATCGGCCTGATCGTTCCGTGGGCGACGGGCATCAAGCCTTCGCTTACACCGCTGGCGGCCTCTCTGCTGATCGTGATCATGATCGGCGCGGTCTTTTTCACCGCTCTTTCGACCATTCCTGGAATGGCCCCAATGGCCGCAGTTCCTGCCGTTGTAGGCATTTTATGTGCATTTATAGCTTGGGGTCGAAAAGCCTCTGCGTAGGAGTATTTTCATCGGATGTCTGCCGATAATTAAAGTTGGGATTACTCTGAGTTCTCCGTGACTCTGTGGTGAATGGTTTTACCTCCGATTCATTGCTGCTTACATATCTAAATGAAAAAACGTGTGATCAAGGTCATAAAATCCGGTGCTGAGCCTGCCGCCCCCGCCGCCCCCACCACCAAAGAGATCCGCATTAAACAGGAAAAAGAAGATGCCGATGACTTGCGCGAAATGACCGGTAACGTCAAAAACTGGATCACCGAACGCCGCAAAAACAGCCTCGCCGAACAAAAATCCGACAAAAAGAACCGCGTCGATTGGAACAAGAAAAATAAATTTATCAAGGGGAAATAATATGTTCAAAAATACACACGCATTTTCAGGATTCTCGGCAGACGACATCGAAAAGGCAAAAGAATTTTACGGCACAACGCTCGGGCTCGATGTCGAGTCCGGCGGGATGGGGATCCTCACGCTCAAGCTCGCGGGCGGCGGCGAGGTGATCATCTATCCCAAACACGACCACGAACCCGCTACATTCACCGTCCTCAATTTTAAAGTAGATAACATCGACACCGCCGTCGATGAACTAATCTCACGCGGCGTCACGTTCGAACGCTACGACATGCACGGCACCCTGCCCGATGCCAAAGGCATCTACCGTATGTCCGAAGGCGGCCACGCCCCCGACATCGCCTGGTTCAAAGACCCCGCCGGAAACATCCTGTCGGTACTCCAGCCAAAATAGACAAAATCGTCAAAGACGGTGCAATATTTGTATGCGGATCGGGTCAGAACCGGGAGCGGTAGCGACTGGGTTCTTTACTCTATCGGTTGGCCGGGTAGTCGGGCATACATACGGCTCCAAATTTTGCTGGCAAACTGAGACTCAGGCGGCACATCATATAATAAAAGGTGTGAGATGAGTTTTAGACCTCGGAGGTATTTATGAACGGCATATTTGGCGGGTTTTTGAGCATAATCGATTCGATGGGCGGCGGGCTGTTATACATTCTTATCGGCGAGGCCGCATCGCGTATGGGAGCCTTGACGAGGCTCGTCAGACTGGTATTCGGGGCGATGCTCTTTGGCGGCGTCATCAGCCTGATCATCTATCTAAAGTGGCCTGAGGTTGCCTTTCAAAAAATGGCGTTCCAAAACAGCCCGTTTCTCAACGATAATTCCTTTCCCCTGATCTTCGTCCCGCCCATCGCCGCCCTCTTAGCAACGGCCCTGCTCGAACTGCTAAGCATAGTCATCGCCTACAAACCGGTCAAAAAACCCGAAACCCGCAGCTTAAGTATCACGCCGGTCGAAAACAAAGAGATCACCGTCCGCGAACCCGCAAAACGAACTACATAAATAGTTGTCCAATACTAGGATTCCGATAGGCGCAACGTCGGCGCTCAACGCGCAACCCTTTTAATCACAACATTTAGGGGTAAAAAAATAGTTGACAACTACATATTGTAGAAAGTATCATTTTGTTATGGCTTGGGCTGTCCGGCCTGCTTCCAAACCCGAGGAGCGATAGATAATAGGTAATACCTTAAAAAACCGTAAATCGGAACGGAAGATCGAGGCGCAAAAAAGGCTTTCCTAAACGTTCTAAGTCTAGGAAAGCCAGGTTCGTGATAGTTATCACGATGCTCTCAAGCTTCTTGAGATTATCACGAACCCGCCATATCCTTCAACATTTTTATTGTGTTAAAAGCACAATGAGGAAACCACATGCACGATACTTGGCTTATATACCAAGACGATCGGAGAGACTGGCGCTGGCGTCGGACTGCTCCGAACGGACGCATTGTTGGGGCATCGACTGAGGGTTACAGTAATCGTCAGGACTGTGTCGACAATGCACGGCGTAATGGCTACACCGGCTCATAGCTGGAAAGTTATTTGGACTGGTGCCGGGGAAACCCGGCACCTTTATATGAAAGATATAAGTAACCCTCGTTCCGCCATCGTTTGATATGGGGCTACAAATATATCGTCCGCTCCCCTGACTTATTTTAGCCAGATTTCTTACTGGGAGATTTCGTTGGCCCCACCGCGATAATAATTGGTCGAAGATATTTGAGCCCTGTTTGAGATGCCCCAATATTTAATGCGGTCTCCAAATTATCGAGCTTACCAGGAAAAGTGTCTACTTTGAAGGTTTTGGGCTTAAAGTTATAAGGTGGGCGATAGTCTAAGACCGCGTAAACTCCATAATCTGTGTGCGTCGTGTTCATATACATAGGTAATTGTGTCATTAACCCCGCTGCAAGATCGTTTGAGTGTGCATTTTTGAATTCTATACAAACTTTTCCGATTGATCCGTCTCTCAATGGAGCGGTGATCAGGAAATCTAAACGACCGGTCCCGGTAGGATATTCGGGAATTATTTGAAAATTCTTAATTATCTCTAGATTGTCAAACAATAACCGTATTGTTGGATGAACGTCCGTTTCACGTTTGGGACTCCTTTTTAATATTCTTTGACCAGAATATTGAATATCCCAAAATCCATTTACTCCGTTTGTATCTTGTAAACTCTGCTTCAATATATAGACTTGGTCAATTACTGCCTCAAAAAAATGCTTTTCTGAATCATACACAATCGTCGGTATTAGAGCTTTTCTACGTGCCCATTGTTTCAAGGAGAGCGGAGGAAATGTGGCTGTTGTTGTAGCTGTATGACCTCGATTACCTTCTGCATCTGTAAGGTTTAAATGTAATGTTGTCGGTCCCCATCCTACATTTAGCAAAAAATGCTGTCCCCTATTTTGAGGCTCGGCTAACGGAACAATGATTACGGTTCCATTTCGGAGCAAAACTACATCTTGCTGCCTAATTTCAACTCCAAGAACATAGTCCTCTGCTAAAACTTGAAATAGAATTCCAGGGCTCATGTTTTGATAGCCCAAAACCATAAATGCTTCAAACTCTGCCCCTATTAGATTTGCAGTGTTGAGAGATCCTTGACAGGCTCCTGTAATTTCAACCAAAATTTCCCTTTCCATTTAATTGTTTTGAAATCTTTTATGCTGATAGTCCTAAAAATCAAAAGGCTTCGCACTAGCGAAGCCTTTTGTTATCTGCGAACTAATTGTTCGTAGTAAGCGTGGGGCGGCTTACACTCTGTTCACGGCGTTCATACCGTTCACGGTGTTCACGCGTTCCTGCGTGAACGTGAACACGTCCCATCTCATATCCGCAGGGGCATGACGATGTATTTGTAGTCGTAGGTGGTTTCGCCGGCGATGGACATTTGGGTTCCGGCGTTTGAGTCTTTGAAGTCAAAGGCGATGCGTGTGCGGGTCGCGGCTTCGCGGGCTGGGGCCGCGGCTGATCCGCTGTCGCTGGACGCGGACGAGCCTGCGTCGGTTTCGGCTGCGGCTGCGACGGCATCGACGTTGTTGAGAAATTCGATCAGGTATTGCCAGTTAAAGCCGAGCTGGATCTCTTCGCCGCTGTATTCGGCCTGGACGACCTCGCTGCCGTCGCCCTCTTCGGTTGACTGGGCAATGACCTCGATCTCTCCCTCGCGAATGGTGAGACGGATCGAGCGATTGCGTTCGTCGGCGATCAGCGACATACGGCGGACAGCATTACGCATTTCTTCGAGATCGAAGATAGCGGTGTGATCGCTGTTTTTCGGAATGACCATTTCGTAATTGGGGAAATTGCCCGATAGTTTGCGGGTGATGAGCAGACGTCCCTCGGTCTCGAAATAGATGTGATTAGGGTCCTCGCCAAATGAAACCTCGCCGTCGCCGCGTGATATCTTGACCAGCTCGAGCAGGGCCTTTTTTGGGATGAGCGTGTCCATCACGCCGTCTTTGTCGTCGATCGCACGCTCGACATAAGCCAGACGGTGGCCGTCTGTCGTGACCATCTTGGCGGTGCCGTCAGAGATGATAAATTTTGCACCCGACAGCGTAAACCGCGATTGCTCGTTAGTGATCGCAAATGCCGTGTTGCGGATGAAATAGCTGAATACGTCTGCCGGCAGTTTCATCGGCGTGCTCTTAAACGTAGGTATTTCAGGAAACTGGTCGCGGCTCACACCGGCGAGACGGAAATTTGCCCGGCCGCATTTCATCGTTACCCATTCGTTTTCCTCTTTTTTGAAATGTGCGTCACCCGGATCTAGGGCACGGGCAATGTCAAAAAGTTTGCGTGCCTGAATGCAGATCGAACCCGGCGTGATAATCTCCGCCTCGGCATCGCAGCGGATCGTCACATCGAGGTCGGTGCCGACGATGCGGATCTCGTTTTCGCCGATCGATTCGATTAGGATGTTTGACAGCACCGGAATGGTCGTCTTGCGTTCGACGACGCCCTGGATAAATCCCAACTCTTCTTTTAAAACGCTCTGCTTGATCTTGAATTCCATAATTAACTCCTTAAGAAAACTTAGCCACGAATTACACGAATAAGAATCTTCTCTTTGTTTCGTGCATAAAAACTATTTTCAAATATTATACAAGTGTCTTTCTCTATTTTCCAACGCTTTTTCTTCTGTAAAGTCTATTTCTTGTCGTCCGTAAGAGCCCATTGTCCTTTGGCATCGCGACGGCAAATAAATCCGTAACCCTTACCATTTTTTACAAACATACCGTCGTCAGTTATATGCGTGGCTCGTATGATCCCAGTGGTCGTCTTTGCTTTTTCAACATCGACTCTGAATATCGTCCAAACTTCCTCAACCTCTTTTTTAAGCTCATCAAGATTCTCGATAGGGATGTCGGTCTGATAATTCAAAACCAGTCCGGTTTCACCGTTCTCGAAATTCATCTCGTTCATCCCGGTGATTTTGATCTCACGACCTGATGGCAACTTGTAATTGTCCTTAGCCGACGATGAATTTGAACTCGAATTGCCGTTTACAACTTTTCCTGAACATCCCACATACAAGCCGACTATTGCAGCTGCAAGTAATATTTTTGAAATTATCTGTTTCAAACTTTCTTTTCCTAACACTAACTAAGATCTAAATCATATTAAGAACTAGTAGTAGTAATAGGGCCTGTTAATATGTGTAAAAGCGGCCTAAACTCTTATAAAACAACAGTTTTCGTTCCACATGTGCCTGTGGAAAACTTGTGGATAACCACTACTGCCTGTGGGTAACCCTAAACCACTCCGTTTTTCCACCGATGTCCACAGCCTCTATACGAGGTATCTTGCGGAAATGTGGATAAAACTTATTCAAATAACCAAAAACAAACGACTTACACGGATAACAGATCTAAGTTATATGTTGAAAAGTTTTCATACTATTCCGCGTTAAAAACCTTTTAATTAGTTGCAAATACTATCAATTAGCTCGTCCATCTCCCTGTGGAAATTGCGATCATCTTTTCTGAGCGATTCGATCTTATCGACCGAGTGCATTACGGTCGTATGATGCTTGCCGCCAAACTCGCGGCCGACCTCAGGAAAGCTGTGACGGGTCAATTGTTTACACAGATACATCGCCACTTGACGCGGCATCGCGATAGCACGCGAGTTGCTTTTAGCCTTCATCTCATCGACGGTCAGATCGTAGTGTGCGGCAACAGCACGGGCGATCCGGTCCATCGTTAGGCCTGCGGGCCGGGCACTGTCGAGAATATTTTTCATCGATTCCTGTGCGAGAGCCTTAGAGATAGGGACGCCTTTCATCGACGATATTGCGACCAGACGCACAAGCGAACCCTCAAGCTCTCGGACGTTACTCTTAACCTTACCGGCCATATAAATGGCGACGTCGTCGGCGAGATCGATGCCGTCCAAGTCGGCTTTGCGTTTGAGGATAGCGACCTTGGTCTCGAGATCAGGCGGCTCGAGATCAGCGATCAGTCCCCATTCGAAACGCGAGTGCAGACGCTCTTCAAGCGTCGGTATCTCGCGCGGTGGGCAATCAGAGGTTACGATGATCTGCTTTTGGCTGTTATGGAGGACGTTGAACGTATGGAAAAACTCCTCTTGCGTCCGCTCTTTGCCGGCCATGAACTGCACGTCGTCCATCAGCAGCACATCTATCGAACGGTATTTGTCACGAAAAGCGGGTGTCTTATTAAACCGGATCGCGTTGATCAGCTCATTCATCAACCGCTCGCTGGTGATATACGCGACACGCATGTGTGGGCTACGAGCCTTGATGGTGTGGCCGATGGCATGCATTAGATGAGTTTTGCCCAGACCGACACCGCCGTATATAAATAGCGGATTGTATGTCGTGCCCGGAGCCTCGCTCGTTGCCTTGGCCGCTGCGTGTGCAAACTGGTTGCAGGAGCCGACGACAAATTTTTCAAACGTGTATTTCGGGTTGAGCGTATCTTCGGCAGGCTCGATGTCGATAAAACTCGCCCGCGGAGCGTTGATCGGACTGGACGCGGGGCCGTTCTTTGTCAAAAAGAACAGGTCGGCACTCTCCGCTTCTTCTTCAAAACTTAGTTTGTCGAGGGGCTCTTCGACGATCTGCCATTCGATCTTATAATTTGAGAGGCCGATCTCGGTGAGCGTCTGTTCGAGTAGCTCGGCATAATAGAGACAAACCCAGTCTTTGGTAACTTGCCCCGCAGAAAGCCCAAGCGTCGCGTCAGTTTCATTGACGCCTTCGAATTTGATAGGGCTGAACCAGGTGTTAAAAACGTCTTCGTTAAGACGTGTCTTGACGTGGCTAAGTGCGTCGTCCCAGGCGGATGTTTTTTGAGAAATTTGCTTCAAAATAATCTTTCAATAATCGTGCCCGAGGGGCGTCTCTCTAGAGTATGATTTTTGGTTAAACTTTTTGTTTCTAAGACGGCGGCGGCTATCTGCCGGGACACGGAATAAGTCGTTTGGTTTTAGTAATTTCCGTCCGGATAAAATCACAAAGGCGGACGGTTATTCACAGGCTTTTCCACAGAGAGTCTGTGGAAACGCAGAAAACCTAAAGTAACGCATTAAGCCGTTTACTATCAACAGGTTACAAAAGCCCATTTCTTGGAAACGGATAACAGACTAACACGAAAAATCAGCTTACGCAAAGGGATATCCACAGCTTTTTTGAGAGCGTTTAACATCAATTTAACTTCCTTTTCTGTCAACAATTCGCCTCGATTTTTGAATGTGTTAGACTAAGAAAAATGACCATTTCGGACAAAAAAATTCGTCAAAAAGGATAAAAAAATGCAAGATTTTTTTCAAAATAATAGTAATAATTCTGACAACCTTAACACCTCGATCACCGCGGCCTGCGCAGACCTCATTTATATAAGCGAAGCAGACGCTCCGGTGACCGCTTTTTCAGGCACGGCAACCGATGCTGTGACCAGAGAAACGATCTTACAACAGACGGGTTCGCCGAGCGATGCGGTAGTGGAAGAAGTGACATTTGACGGATTTTTCGCCAGGCTGACCACAGAAAGAGACTGGTATGGCGACGCTGAAAAGCGAAACGCGAAGAGATACGCCGAACTGCAAGTGCTGCTCGAAGGATCTCTTCGTGAAAGGAAAGTGTTTAGGATCGGGAACATCCAGGTGGACATCTTTGCCGTGGGAATCGACAAAGACGGTTGCTTGATGGGGGTGACGACCAAGGCCGTCGAAACTTAAAAAACTATTGTTTTTGCGAAACGCTACTCGCGCCGGATTTTTTGGTTACGACACTTGCGGGCGTTCCGGTATAGGAAACTTTGCTTGCACCAGACAGATCAGAATTCAATTCGCCTGTAACATTGACACTCGCCTTGCTTGCACCGCTCGCTTCCACGATGGCGTTCTGAGCTTTGAGGTTTTCAGCATCTATTTTTGAAGCCCCGCTCATTTCAAACCTAAGTTCTGATGATTCGCCGGAGACGGTAACCTTTGAAGCCCCGCTTTTTTCCACCTTTAAATTCGAATTCTTCAGATCGCTTGCGGTGACGTTTGCCGCACCGGAAACTTCGAGATTGTCGATGTCTGGAGCTGAGATGCGGATACGGATCGGGCCGGTCGGAGAGACGCGACGCTCGGTTTCAATACGGAGCGTGCCATCGTCAACGCTGGTTGAGATGAGCGGCAGGATATTATCGTCAGACTCGACCTCGACGCTAAATTCTTTTTGAGCGAAGATCTCTACCTGAAAAACGCCGCCGACATCGACTGACTTAAAGCCGGACAGATCGCGTTTTTCGCTAACCACATTGCCTGAGCCGTGGACGCCGCCGAAATTCATCGAAAAGTTAAAAATCTTGCCTGACCCGTGGCCAAACGAGAACATATTAGAAACGACCACGCCAATGATCAACGCCGCCGCAAAAAACAAAATACCTATCTTTTTCATAATTTCCTCCGAGACAACTTGGGTATCTGTAGATAGCTAACGAGCGCCTGAAAGCAAAAGTTCGCAAAAAAAGCGGACCCGAAGGCCCGCCTTTGGTAATGGCCGCGGGGCCGACCGGTTATTTTGTGATAGGTTTTGCGCCTTTGACGCCTTTGTCGTCAACCTTTTTCACTTCTGGTGAAGCCCCCGGTTTTACCGGCGATGCGATCGGCGATGCCACAGGGCTAGCGATCGGGCTAGCCGGAGTGATCGGAGCCGGGGTTGGGGCGGGTTTGTTCGGCGGCGTTGTATTCGTCGCCGTTCCGCTACAAGCACCAATAACGGCAACACTTGCCGCTAAAACTGTCGATAATATAAATGATCTTCTCATTGTTTTTCTCCTAAAAAAACTAAAACACGCGGACCAATGCCGTCCGCCGGCAGACATCCCTTGCAGCCGGATGGATAAGATCGGTTCTTTCACGGTTTCCTAAGAAACCACCGATAAGATCCAACACTGCGCTCGAATGAACGAGCGTCAACGACAAACTTGCAATATATTTTTAGTTATTTGAAAAAAACTTATTTACAGAGATCGTGGTCGACGTAAGTCTTTTTGCCGCTTGAGTTAATGTAATAGCAACCGCCTTTTGAGCCTTTTAAATAAGTGCGCGTTCCTGCGGCAGACGGAGCGCTGACGAGGGTTGCGGGATTGGTTGCTTTAGCTGTAGACGTAACCGCAGTCTCAGGTTTTGGGACGATCGTTGATTGCCACGCGACCGCCTGCCATTTGTCTTTGCGTTTTATAAATGTGCCTGTGTTGAGGTAGTTGGAGACGGTTTTAGTGCCGTCAGACTTGGTAGTTGTGGCGACGAGTTTGAATGCGACGACCGCCGCGTTTCCGTAAAGCTGTATGCGGACATCTTCGGCGGAGTAAACGCTGACCGGATCGTCCGGTTTCGGGGCGGGGGGCGAGCGGACGCCTTTCATCAGCTCTTCTTTATTGATACGCACACCTGCGGAGCGTGTGTAAATGAGATCTTCCGCCCAGAAACGGTCGTGGATGGCGGCATCATTACGGCTAGCACCGGCAAGAAATTCGTTAATGAGTGCGGTCAGCTTTGTTTCGTCAGGTGCGGCTTGGGCATGCAGCGAGACCACCACTGCCAAAAAGATCACAACAGAAAGAACTAGTCGCTTCATAAATAGAGCCTCGTGTAGAGATACCTTAACGCAAATGCGGGAGTAGATACAATTTTTTCTATGCGGTTTTTCAAATAAAATCTATAAATAACTTGGCTAAAAACCACATTCGCCTTAAACTCTTTGACAGACAATAAATCAAATAAGGCCGCACAATTACTGTTTATGGAAAAAGGCACCAAGATCGGCAATTATGAGATTCGCGAAAAAATAGGTGCGGGCGGGATGGGCGAGGTTTATAAAGCGCACGACTCGCGGCTTGACCGTGAGGTTGCGATCAAAGTGTTGCCGTCGGAGCTTTCGTCTGACGAAGAGCGTCTGCGGCGTTTTGAACAGGAAGCCAAGGCTACATCAGCACTCAATCACCCGAACATACTGACCGTTTACGACATCGGCGAACACGACGGCTCGCCGTTTATCGTCGCCGAGCTACTCGAAGGCGAAGAGCTTCGCGAGCGTCTGGACGAAGGTTCGATTCCACTCCGAAAGGTAACGGAATACGCACAGCAGATCGTCAGCGGCTTGTCCGCCGCGCATGAGAAAGGCATTGTTCACCGCGATCTCAAACCTGAGAACCTGTTCATTACCAAAGATGACCGCGTAAAGATCCTGGATTTTGGTTTGGCGAAGCTGCGGGAACCGGATGCCAATATTCACGGCTCCGAAGACGCGACCCGCAGGGCTCTCACCAATCCCGGTGTTGTAATGGGCACGGTCGGCTACATGTCGCCCGAGCAGGTCCGCGGCCAGCAAACCGATCACCGCTCCGACATTTTTTCTTTCGGATTGATACTTTACGAAATGATCACGGGCCGGCGGGCGTTTCAGGAGGAATCGCTGGCCGAGACGATGTCGGCGATAGTCAAGGAAGAGCCGGCGGAGATGACGGAATCAAATCCGAACATCAGCCCGTCGCTTGAACGGATCGTCCGGCGGTGTCTGGAAAAGAAACCCGACAGGCGTTTTCAATCGACGGCTGACTTGGGTTTTGCTCTCGAATCGTTATCCGCTCCAACGAGTTCGTCTGGGAGCAACCTGACAACGGCGGTTAGTGCGATCGGTCCCGAAACCGAGAGGTCGCCATGGATCAATCGCATCTTGGCAGCTGTCGCATTACTGGCGATTGTCGGCTGTGTAGTACTCGGCGTGATGTACATCCGGCGGCCGGTGCCTGATGAGCGGCCGGTGAGCTTTGCGTTGTCTATCCCGGACACGGCTTCGGAGATCGCTCACCCGGTCATTTCCCCTGATGGCCGCACGATAGTTTATGTGGCGACGGTGGAAGGCAAGCGGAACCTATATATCCGGGCGATGGACTCGATGACGGAGCAGCGGCTGAACGCGACGGACGACGCGTCGAGCCCGTTTTGGTCACCTGACAGCAGGTATATTGGCTTCTTTGCTAGCGGCAAGCTAAAAAAGGCGGATCTCGCCGGCGGTGGAACTCAGATCCTTTGCGATGCAGCTACGGGAACCGGTGGATCCTGGAACCGCGCGGGTGTGATCATCTTCGGAGAACGTTTCAAAGGTCTTAAACGCGTGCTAGCGGCCGGAGGCGAAGCTGCTTTGATAATCCCGCTAGACGAGTCCCTCAGGGAAACCGAAGTTTGGCACCCTAGCTTTCTTCCGGATGGACATCACTTTTTTTACTATATCTGGCACGACGCTTCGAAAAATACTGAGATATTTGTCGCATCTATTGACGGTGAGGCAATAAGGCTGATCCTTAAGAACGATTCCAACGTTTCCTACGTCGCGCCGGGATACCTTTTGTTTGCCCGCGAATCCACTCTGATGGCACAGCCCTTTGATGTCGCAAAACTCCAGCTTTCCGGCGACCCCTTTCCGGTCACGGAGGACATTTCTTTCTCGGGTGGGGAAGGTTACTCGAACTTTTCCGTTTCCGAAAATGGAACGATGGTCTATTTGCGGGGCAACTTCGGACAGCGGCAGTTGACCTGGTTTGACCGGCAAGGGAAATCGATCTCGCCCGTTGGACCGCCCGGAGATTATAACAACTTAGCTCTTTCCCCGGACGGTAAGAGGGTGGCTACCACAAGAGTGATCGACGGAAACAGTGATATTTGGGTGATCGACGTGGCCCGCGGATTGCCGGTGCGATTTACCTTCGGAGCCAGTACTGACGATGATCCCGCATGGTCGTCCGACGGCAGCAGTATCCTCTTTACCTCAGACAAAGACGGCGCCCCCCGGAGGATCTATCGAAAGATAGCGAGCGGTGCGGGAAATGAGGAGCCCATAGGCGACGCCGTTGGCGTGAACGACGGCGGGATAGATTGGTCGGCCGATGGAAAAAATGTCATCTACGAGAAAATTGGTGAAAAAACCGCTGGCGATCTCTGGATAATGCCCGTGACCGGCGAAGCAAAGCCCTTTTTGCTGCTGCAGTCGGAATTTGCCGAGTTCCAAGGGCATTTTTCGCCCGACGGGCGGTGGTTTGCCTATGTATCAGACGAGAGCGGCCGGCCGGAAGTTTACGTTCAGAGTTTTCCGCATGCGGGTGGAAAGTGGCAGGTCTCGACGGGCGGTGGTGCCCAACCGCACTGGCGGCGAGACGGCAAGGAACTTTTTTATATTTCGGCCGACAGGAAATTGATGGCTGTAAGTGTAAAGCTGGACGGCGGCTTCGAATCCGGGGCACCAAGCCCTTTATTCACCACGCAAGTCTCCGGTTTTGCGTCGCCGGATCGGTACGACGTCTCGCCTGACGGCCAACGCTTCTTAATTAACTCGGCCGTCGGTGAAACCAGCAAGACACCGATTAATGTGGTCTTGAACTGGACCTCGACGCTGAAGAAATAGCTATCAAAAAACCTGAAAACCTTTTGATTTAAGACAAAAATCCACAAATTCCGCGAGCCAGTCGTGGGTGACGCTGTAATTTTTCCATTCCTCGTCGCGGTCGCGGTAGAGCACCTTATCATCAGGCGCGTCTGTGATCGAGAGATCGGAGAACATACGTTTGTTTGGTGCGAGTTTAGGCAATATCTCGCTGCGGATACGGGTGCCGATCTCATGAGCGTCTTCGAGCGACACCTTGACCCCGGTTGCGTTGTAGGTCATTTGACGTATTGCTCCATCCCCGATGATATCGAGGCCCTTAATGACCTCAAGAGCGGCTTTCCAGTTCCAAACATTTGCACTAAATTCAAAACCTTCGCTACCTTGGTCGATCAATGTAAAACTCATAAATTTCTCCTAAGAAAATGCTAAGCGGTAAATGAAGTTTGGTCAATGAGTTTCGCGCGGGAAAGCGATATAATTACCGTTTTATTATGTCAAAACCAATTTCCTACGCCGATGCCGGCGTCTCGATCGACAATGCCAATCTTGCGGTCGCCAAAATACGCGATTTTGCGCGCAGTACATTTAACGAGCGGACGCTGACAGAGATAGGCAGCTTTGGCGGTATGTTTAGCGGAGCGTTTCCGGAAATGGCCGATCCAATACTGGTCGCTTCGGCGGATGGCGTCGGAACCAAGCTCAAACTGGCATTTGAGACAGGTGTTCACAATACGGTCGGTGCCGATCTCGTCAATCACTGCGTCAATGACATTCTGGTCCAAGGTGCTCGGCCGCTTTTTTTCCTCGATTATTTCGCGACCGGAAAGCTTGAGCCGGACGTAATGGCATCGGTCGTCGAAGGCATGGCACGTGCGTGCCGCGAAAACGGCTGCGTTTTGCTCGGCGGTGAAACTGCTGAGATGCCCTCGATGTACGCCGACGGCGAATACGATCTTGCGGGATTTATTGTCGGTGTTGTCGATAAGCCAAAGGTCATCGACGGCAAGTCGATCACGCCGGGCGATGTCGTGCTTGGCATTCCCTCAAATGGTTTGCAGACCAATGGCTATTCGCTCGCACGCAAGCTCTTTTTTGAGGTAGGCGGCTACAAGCCAGATTCCCACATTGACGAGCTCGGCTCAACCGTAGGCGACGCTCTGCTCGCGACGCACCAAAGTTTCCTGCGCCTGCTCGAAGGCCTGCTAGACACCGGCGTTATCAAGGGCCTCGTCCACATCACCGGCGGCGGCTTTCTCGAAAACATCCCAAGAATTCTGCCCGACGACGTCTCCGTAGAAATAAACCGCGGCTCCTGGCCCGAACTCCCCATCTTCGGCCTGATGCAGCGTCTCGGCAATGTGGACGAAAAAGAGATGTTCCGGACGTTTAATATGGGAATCGGGATGATCGTGATTTGCTCGCGAGGTGAAATAGGAGTGATAAAAGATAGAATTCCAGAGATCTATCAAATTGGGAGCATTATTTCCGGCGGTAAAGCAATCGAGATATGTTAAACGAGCACTGCCGGGTATCGTTTTTTCGTCAGTACACAAGCGATTCGTTAGCTACGAAACTCATCGAAGAACTTTTCGTCAACTGTGTAAGTTGTCTGCGGAACAACCCCTAACTCAAGAGTTTCAAACAAACCCACAAGTGTTTCACCATCAACTAGCTCAATTGGTCTAGCTCCATCTCGCCGTGCCTCCTTCCTTGCGTCAACGGTGAAAACTCCGGTAGTAATGATTATTCCTTTATCGGCACGGCCCTCCATTGATCCTCGAAAATCACGAACCTGGCCGACCGTAACTGTTCCTTTGTAACGTTTACATTGGAACAAGACTGTAAAGCTCACGAACTTGTTAATCTGTAGAACTCCGACGCCATCGATTCCCCCGTCACCGGACTTGCCAGTCACAACTACATTCTCGAACCCATGCTCACGGAGCAATCGTTGGCACAGTCGCTCAAAGCCTGAAGGTGAAAGAGACTGTAGAACAGCGAGAAGGTAGTTAGTATCGTCCGGGATCGCCGCATCAGATTCCACTTCTTGTGCACCAAGACTATCAAGGCCTTCACTTCTCGGTGTTTTTGTGACCTTGGCCCCAAATTGTTTATGCACGTCTTGATAAAACGTTATGGGATCAAGGTTCTGATCAACGTCGATCGAGTTGCCTTTATCCGTCAGTGTCCACACACCCCGCCGCGACGAATCTATGAGCCCGCCATTAACCAAATACAAACGAGCCCAATGCACCTGGTTATAAACGCGATATTGTCCACTCTTTTGATTCACGACAGCTTGTTCATCCTCTGGAATGTTGAGGCGTTCGATTGCGGCATTTGTCACCTCCGCGGAAGTACTTGAACCACCCATTTCTCGTAGAGTCTGGATGATCGGTTTGAAAAAGCGGATAAACTGTGGCCCGTTGGCCTGTCGATTTTTGGTTCTTGCCATTAGGTTATGCTTTGATCTGTGCAATGACGACTCGCGATTTGGGCCATAAAAACCAACTTTCAATAAACCTTTTTGTTCTGTTGTCTTCAAAGTTAGATACTCAAGAACTTCTAGACGATCTCAAGGTTCACTTTCTTCCCCAAAGCCTTTGCGTATTTACGCAGCGTCGACAGCGTAATATTATCGGCGTGGTTTTCGATGCGTGAGATGGCGCTCTTTTTGGTTCCCATCTTTTGAGCTACCTCTTCCTGGGTCAAGTCGGCTTGTTCACGCGAAAGTTGCAGCAGAACGCCGATCTTAAAATTCTCGTAGGCTTCGTCGTACCCATCCGCAAATTCCGGGTCGATCTTCTTTCTCTTTTCAATATATTTTTTTAGATCACTCATTTTTTTCGGCTCAAATATTCGTTCTTTCGTTTTTCTGCCAATGCAATTTCATTCAAAGGAGTCTTTTGCGACTTTTTTGCAAATCCATTTGTTAGAACCACAAGACTGCCTTTGTCGAAAAACCCCAGGAGTCGAAATATGTCGCTTGCATATTCGATGCGAACTTCCCAGATGCCATCGGTTCCAATCAACTTCTTAAAGTACTGCTTCGGTACCAATTGCAGATCTTCTACGAGGCTCAGCACCCATGTTATCTTGTCGGCTTGCTTCCCGTTCAGCGAGTCGAGAAACTTTTCGACAGGGTACTCGCCGTTCGGCAATTTGTAAAAGATCACATCCCGCATAAATGTTAACAAATATGTGAACCTAACTCAATAGTAATTCGTGTCGAAGTTCATCATAAATTTCCCGCAACTGCGGCAAAACTTCGCGGAAGAGCTCTACCATGTCATCCGTCGTTCGAATTGGCCTGCTAAACCAGACTTGATATACGCCCCAACTCGTTTCATCGGGCGGACAAATTTGGCTTATCTCGCGAGTGCCCACGTCCCACACTAAGCCTGCCCTTGAGCTGTCCGGCGCGACGACATACGCATCACCCTCGTCGCAGCCGTTCGGATCCTCATATTCCGTGATCGCACCCAAACACCAACCTTCGGCCATCGTTTCGATAACCAATGGAAAGCCGTGATAGACAGGAGTGTCGTTGGGTTTTGCGAGAAAGGCCGGCAAATCCGGGTCGGTCGAGATCGACGTCTCGTCCAATTTCAGGGGTCTAGGCGATTCATCAGATTCTAGGATTTCCATATTCGTCATAATGCTTTAATCGTTAATCGCAATAGAATCGTATTAGAATCTTTATAGAAATGAAAATCGGAATACTCATCTCAGGCCGTGGGTCGAATATGGTTGCGATCGTCGATGCGGTCCAGAGCAGCGAGATACCTGATTCGGAAATTGCGGTAGTTATCAGTGACAGGCGAGATGCGGCTGGCTTGGAAAAGGCTCGAGAACGCGGTGTTGAGACCGTCGTTATAGAGCGAAATCGTCGCACACGCGAGGAACACGATGCCGAGATCATTCACGAATTACAGAGTCGCGGCGTCCAACTGGTTTGTCTCGCGGGTTATATGCGGCTGCTTTCTGCGGGATTTGTACAGGCCTTTCCCGATCGGATCGTCAATATTCACCCGAGCTTACTGCCCGCGTTTCCCGGACTCGATGCACAGCAACAGGCTTTCGAGGCCGGTGTAAAAGTAACCGGATGCACCGTCCACTACGTTGATGAATTGCTTGATCACGGTGAGGTTATTCTACAAAAGGAAGTTCCGGTGATCGATGGAGATACGGTAGCGTCATTGTCAGCAAGAATTTTAGAACACGAGCACACAGCCTATGTAGCAGCATTAAGGCACTTGGCGACCGATGCTTTACCATGAGGAAACTGCCACGGCATTCGTTTGGTTCTTAAAAGAATTGCCACTAGCTTCAGCTAGTGGACAAGAGGTCAAAAAAAGCTCTGGGCTTTAGCCCAAAGGAGTGCCCACATCATTGGGCTAAAGCCCAAAACTTGAAAAAGCAATTATTCCACTAGCTGAAGCTAGTGGCAATTCAAGAGGAAAGATATGCCCCATATCAGCTAGTGGGAATTCAACTGCTAAATATCGTCTCAGCAAAGGTTAAATTACCCTCCGCTCCCTCTGTGTTCTCTGTGGCTAATTTTCTGTTCTTCGCCTCGTCGGATGATTTAACGCCCGTTTTGAGACCGTTGCGGTTCTGAGGTTTAGCACCAAAATACCGTCTAGGTCGATCTCGGCGTCGGGGAATTCGAGAGTTTCTTTTATCGTCAGGCTGCATTCGGCGAGCAGTCGATAGGCTGAGATCTTTATTCCGCCGTGACGGCCGGACTTTGCTGCGGGATATGCGTTTCGCATATTTTTAGCGGTTGGTTTTAGGCCGATGGTGTTATTTGCACTGTCGTAAAGCAGATTAAATGCCGCCGGGGCTTCCATTCTTTCATACGCCGCCCGGTTTAGCACGATCGTCCCTTTGCTGTTCATTGTCACATAGATCCCGGCCCACTGTGCTCGCCGGTCGTTACGCGGTATCTCTTTCCAGTCTCGTCTCATTTCGTTTGCGACTTCTCCTTTTGCTTAGATTCAAGTAATAAGTGCAACAAAATGGTTGTAAAAGACCTCGTTAGGGGTTTTGAAGCCAAGGACCTTACGAGGACGGTTGTTAAGACGGTCA
>JAYVOS010000329.1:0-4931 GCA_043757775.1 Chloracidobacterium sp.
CTTTTTGCCACTCATCAAATTTCGGCAGCAATGCCCGGCAAGGGTTACACGTCGGGCTAACAAATATGAACACGACGGGTTTTGCATCAGAACGGATCTGCTCCAAAGTTACAATATTGCCGTCAAGGTCAGGAAGTTTAAAATCTGGAACAAGCGAACCGATCGGAAGGCCTTCTCTTGGGTGACCGATCTCTTCACGCTCGACAGATGCACCCTCGCGGCCAACAAGCTCCATTATCTCGATACGCCGCATGATCTGTTTTTGCTGTTCCGAAATCTTTTTTAGGAACAAAACTCCTGCCAAAAGCAGAGCCAATATTGCAAGTCCGATCACGAGCATCAAAATATCTTGTTTATCCGTAATAAGATCAGTTCCCTGAGAACCTCTGCCTTGGATAACCAAGAAAAGAGCCGGAATAAGCATCAGGACGTTTCGAACGATACTGCTCACACCGACAGGTTCACTATGGAGCTGTCCGAAACAATGACAGTCGGGAGCATTTCCTTTCGCCATTTGATAGAGCATCCCGGCAGTAAATATTAAAAAGAGCCCCGATGCCCCGATCGCACCAAACCACGAGCATTGGACAAAAAGAAGCGTCACTGTAATGGTTAGTTCAAATATAGGCAGAACATACACCATCGGGCGTGCAATCGATTTCGGCAATCCAAAATCACCAAATGCCTTTTCCGAGCCAGTTGGATCAAAAAGTTTTGCAATACCGGCAACGCCGAATATTCCGGCAAGCGCGAGTCTGAGAATTAAAAGAAAAACTTCCATTGATGTGTAGCTTTAAATAGATCTTAGTTAAATATTATCTGAGGCATGAGTATTTTTTCAATTCAGTAGAAAATAATGAGTAGGCTCAATCCTTTTTCCCTCTAACTTTATGCCTTTCTATTAGCCGTACGGGCGTAGCAAAAAAGGTAAATTTCTCACGGAGCTGGTTTTCTATATAACGTAAATATGAGAAATGCAGCCCACCTTTGCCGCCTGACGTAAACAAGATAAACAGCGGCGGACGAATACCTGCCTGCGTGATAAATTGTATCTTCAGTCGGGAGAACCCACCCTTGATAGGAGCAACGGCTGCTCCGCCTTTCGGCTGTGTGATCGTATCTTCGAAAAATCTATTGAGAACAGAGGTCTGGATACGTGTATTGCGCGCTGCGTAAGCTTGTGCGACAAGCGGCAGTAGTTTTGGGACACGCTGTCCGGTCAGAGCCGAGATCGTTAGGATCGGTGCCCAATCGAGAAACTTCATTCCCATCCGAATGGTGCGTTCAAATTCATAGATCGTATTGGTCTCTTTTTCCTCGACAGCGTCCCATTTATTAACGACGAGAATGATCGAGCATCCCGAATCCAGCGCGTAGCCAGCGATGTTAGCATCTAGATGCGTCACGCCTTCGACAGCGTCGATTATCATAATGGCGACATCGGCACGCTCCAAAGCCTTTCGAGCCATTATGACCGACAGCTTTTCAGACATTTCATTTGTTTTGCCTTTACGGCGGATTCCCGCCGTGTCGATAAGGACATAATCCTGACTATCGACAGTCAGGTTTGTGTCGATCGCATCGCGAGTCGTTCCGGCAATGGGCGATACAATGACTCGTTCTTCGCCGAGTATCTGGTTGAGCAGCGAGGATTTGCCGACATTGGGGCGTCCGATTATGGCAAGTTTTATCTCAGTTCCCTTTTCCTCTTCGACCTCTTCTTCAAACGTCAGATGATCGAATACCAGATCGAGCAGATCACCGATACCTGTGCCATGTTCCGCGGAGATCGGGGCAATTTCGAAACCAAATCGATAAAATTCCCCAGCCTCGTTTTCGACAATTTTCGACTCACATTTATTGGCTGCAATAATGATCGGTTTGTTTGTATTACGCAGTAGCACGCCAAGCTCTTCGTCGAGTGGGATTACACCGGCCCGGGAATCCAGCACCCAGATGATAGCGACGGACTCGTCAATAGCGTGCGAAGCTTGTTTAAAAATATTCGTGGGGATAATTGCGTCGTCATCTGGCACGATACCGCCAGTATCGACAAGACGAAATGACTTAGCTTTCCAGTCAACCTCGCCAAACATGCGGTCGCGGGTAATGCCCGGTTCATCGCCGACAATCGCCTTACGGCTGCCGCAGAGGCGATTAAAAAGCGTGGATTTGCCGACATTTGGACGACCTATAATTGCAACCAGTGGCAATGGCATAACCTATGATTCTACTTTGATAGCGACCGAGTGACAAACGGCGTCTCGGTTACGTTGAATACGACCAAGATATTAGCGGCAAATATTACTATCTAAAACAATAATGTAGCTGATATAGTTTTAAATGTGGTTGGCAAACCATGCATCCAGCTTAGTACAATCCACCCAGAATATCACGCGAAATGAGACCACGTTTTTCAATAATAATCCCGGCTTACAACGAAGCCCTGCTCTTGCCGAGACTGCTTGATTCGATAGAAACTGCGGCAGCAAACTATGGCAGGAATGAAGTCGAGATCATTGTCGCCGACAACATATCAACAGATCGCACTAGAGAGATAGCGGGCTCTAAAGGATGTAGAATCGTATCCGTCTCAAAACGCCGCATTGCCGCTGCTAGAAACGGAGGAGCAAATGCCGCCAAGGGCGAAATCCTTTGTTTTATAGACGCCGATTCCGCATTGCATCCCAACACATTTTATAAGATCGATGCAGCGATGCGTAATGATCGTTTCATAGCTGGTGCGACCGGTGTTTTTCTGGAAAGGTTATCAATTGGGCTGATCGCGACATATTTAATGATGATGCCGCTCCTCTGGATCACGGGCATGGACACCGGAGTTGTTTTTTGCCGTCGCAAAGATTTTGAAGCCATCGGCGGCTATAACGAGGATCTTTTTTTTGCAGAGGATGTTGCTTTTCTTTATACCTTAAAATGTCGCGGCTCTTCTAATCATCAATATTTAACAAGACTGTCCGGAGTAAAAGCACTTGGTTCGACTCGGAAATTCGATGAAAATGGTGACTGGCATTATTTTCCGATGATATTAAGAAGCCTGATGCTCTTGCTCAGAAATGGCTTTGATGTATTCGTCAAACAAGACGAAATGCCGGGCTTAACGGATTATTGGTATACTCCCAACCGGTAAAAACTAGCCTTTCAAAAATTCATAATCGATATGGATATTGAGCAACCCGTTGGATATTTCAGGGCGAATGCCGGTCGCCTTCATACGGATATTCCCGGTGTTTTGGATCGGGATGGCAAAGGAAACTTTGTCTAAACGAAGTATTTCAATAGGGTTAAGCTTTTTATCGATCGAGCCTTGCAACAACTTTGCTATCAATGTCCCGCCGACTCCTCCAGTGCCGTTGAGATTTACAGTTGCAACATGCGCACGGCCAATCAATCGCTGGCCGTCTTTGTCAAATTCGAGGTCTATGTTGGTCTCCGCCCAGCCCGAAAAATCGACACAGCCGATAAACGGTGGTGCGTAGCCGCCGGAAAACGCCATCGGAACATACAACTTACCATCGCGAAAACGAACCGCAGTCCTCACACCGCTGTTCTCGCGTAGTACCTTGATCGTCTCTGTGCAGTATGAGCGTGAGGTTTCAACCGATGGAAACGCAGACGGACCCGAAAAGCTATAACCTTTCGCCATCAGGTTAGTTGAACTGTCGCCCGGTGTTTCCGTTTCCGTGCGGGTAAAATCCATTGCGGCGATCGAAAACTCAGGTGCGTCAAAATTTTGATACACCGAATCGAGCAAAGCATCAAAGAAAGCTTCATTCAGACTAATGGTAACTTCGGCTTTTTGGGCATTTGCCGCTGAAAATAAGAACAAGACCGTTACAAAAGCAATCAAAAACTGTCGTTTCATTTTTCACCTCGATCAGATATAAAGATTTGCACGAGTGTCAGATGCAAGCAGTTAATAATTCGATGTTCGCTCTTTATAACCCGCTGCGAACAACATCATGTAGTCTCAGTAAACCGACACATATTCCACCTGTATCGACCACCGGCAGGACCGAGATCTGTGAGGGTCGATCTTCCATTAACTTTAGAGCATCAAATGCAAGCATTTCGGGCGAAGCCGAGATCGGTGAAGGAGTCATCATCCTATCAGCCGTAATCAAAGAGAAATCATTCGTCAATGTTTTTTCGATAGTGCGCCGAAGATCTCCGTCAGTAATAATACCAAGAAGTTTTGACGAAGCATCAATGACATTAACGGCACCGAGACCGCTGCCTGAGATCGCCTTAACGACATCGAGCCAGCTCGCGGTCGCCGCAACATTTGGGCTTTCATGCATCAAGTCCTGAACGGTGAGGGTTAGTCGTTTTCCAAGCCGTCCGGCGGGATGATTAGCGGCAAAATCTTCGGCGGTCAGCCCTTTTGCTTCCATCAAGGCCATCGCCAACGCATCACCGAGAGCGAGGGCAACGGTCGTCGAAGCCGTCGGTGCAAGATTTAACGGACACGCTTCTTTATCGACAGATGCGTCCAGCATTGCGTCAGAGTGGCGTGCGAGTGTCGATACATCATTGCCGACGATTGCGATGATCTTAACACCGCGTTGGCGAAACGTCGGCAGGATCGCGAGTAATTCATCAGTCTCGCCAGAATTACTGAGAGCGATCACCACATCATCTGTCGCCACCACTCCGAGCCCTCCGTGTAAGGCATCCGACGGATTTACAAAGACTGCGACGGTTCCCGTACTGGTCATGGTTTGAGAGATCTTTTGTCCAATCACGCCCGATTTACCGACGCCGCAGACGATAACTTTTCCCTGACATTGCCTTAGCAATTCAACCGCTCGATCGACATTCTCGTCATCGAGACTAGCAGATGCATGCGTTATAGCGTCGGCCTCGATACGCAGTATCTTTTTTACTTTTTCGAGGTTGCTTATCACTTTTGC
>JAYVOS010000330.1:0-4907 GCA_043757775.1 Chloracidobacterium sp.
ATCGGCATCATCGCTGGTTTCTTTGACAGTTCCGACCCACACTTTCCAAGTATTTGTATTTGGATCTATGCTCACCAGAGCCGTTTCGCCAGTAGCATCACGAACGTCTTTGGCAAGCGTGTTGGCATCAGTCTGCGTCGGTAGATTTAGAAACTCGATACGGTAATTTTCGATCTCAGGCGGACGATACGCTCTCGCCGAAACCGTCACCCGCGTCGTCGCGAGCATCTTGCTAGGCTCGTCCGGGCTGACTGCAACCAATCCAACATCGCCGCTCACGATCGTCACCGAACCGGAATTGGTCGAAAGCCCGATGCGTATCAACGGCTCGGCTGCCAACTTGTAATAATCGACCTCACCGTCTGCAAAGATGTTTGACGCAGTAAGAAGCCAGGCAGCAACGATGAATAAGAAACTGCGAATATTCATAACCATGTTTATAACAAACTGAGTCTTAGGACTATTTCTCTAGCGCATTAAATATAAACGGAAACGTGCCCTACGACTGCCCGCGATGCTGCGGACGGAAAGCAAATAGAACGATCTTGCCTTTGCCGTAGGTTGCCTCGACGAGGGCAGCTTTGCCGTTGAGGTATTTTTCGCCAAGCATCCAGCCGGACATCAGCGCGTCTTTGGCTGCGTAGCGGGCGACTACATGAAGGCTGGCAGCCTGCGTTCCGACATCAAACGCGGAGCTCGATGTAAAATACGCGGTAGTTTCGGGCCGCAGACCCTGAGCGAGCGGCTGTTTTGTATCGACATCGAGCTTGACTACCGACCCGGGATTATAAAACTCGCTGCGTTTCAGCCCCGACAGGACTTCTTTGATAGGTAGATTAAACCGCTTGATGACCATCTCGCACGACGCGTCGAAGCAGATCAGCTTGCCGCCATTCTCGACAAATTTCTTGAGATTTTCGACTCCGGGCTCGCCAATGCCTCCCGCGTATTCCGCAGGATATCTCGCGACGGGCAGGCCGTTAACGATCGCGTTCTCGCTGTCCGAAGGCAGTATGATCGCATCGACATCGAGCGAGCCGTCGCGAAAGTCTTTGTCCGAGATCGAGCGAAACGGTATCTGAAAAGTGTCGAGCACGAGCCGCGTCCAGCCTTCGTCCATCGAACCGGTAAAGCCTTTGTAGAGACCGATCTTCGGGTTTGTATTGAGCGGATTTGGCTGTTTGGCAAACGCGCCGCCGCTTGGGGGTAGGTTCATCACGGCGCGTGCCTGATCGATATTCTCGACGCGTTTCAGCGTGCTGCGGTCACGCTCTAGATCACTGATCTGCCACGCCGTTTCGTAATCGACACCCATCTGCATCGGCAGCGTCCAACCCGCAACATCATACGGAACCTCAGCGTCGCCGTTTGGCAGCAAACGGTGCGGATATTCTTGCTTTTCGAACAGGCTCAACACATTATTTTTCTGCGGCTGATTGACGAAAACGATAAAGCTGCCAAGCGGCATCTCCATAAACCCGGCGTCCGAGGCCTGCATCTTAACGTGCAGTTCCTTGGTCATCTGATAGACTTCCATTCCCTGTGCCATCAAGATCTCAAGGAATCGCGAGACCGTCCCCGCGTTAGATTGGCCCACTGTAACGATAAACGCCTGCGGTTCATTTGGTTTTGATACGAGATTTGCCTTGCCGTATTCATAAAAATTACGTAAGTATCGCGGGCGAAATTTCGATGCCATTTGCAGCAAAGCTTTCGATGCCGTCATCTCGATCTCGTTAATATCAGCCGGTCGCCACAGTCCGCCTTTCCAAGCGTCGGGAAAATTTGTCGCTGGTTCTAGTAGATTTGTCAGCCCGCGGACGCCACGATTACGCTTGAGATCGTCCGCCGTCACCGTGATCGGCGACATCAGGTTTGCACTTGCGGCCTCGGACAGAATGCCGATCGAATTGTGATAATACGGTGCCGAGCGAAAACCGCCATGCCACCAAGTGTCGTAGGTCGAGTTTGTCGCCACACCTGCAATATTTTTCGCCTGCAGATCCGCTGCCATTTTGTAACCGACAAGCCCGACCTCGCGAAGTATCGACGGTGCGATACGCGGATTCATCGGATCGAAAAACGGCGGGATTATGAATCTCGAAGCATTGCTTCCCTGTTGATGGACGTCGTAAACAAGCTGCGGAAACCATTGCTGCCAAAAGAGTTTCGTGATCGCCTGCGTCTCCGCGAGGTTTAGCATAAACCAGTCACGATTGTCGTCGTGCCCGGCGTAGTGATGATAAAGCTCCGGCGGCGACGTGCCTTCGCTCTTAGTGCCGAGCGTTTTGCGATACCAGTCTGCAACAATATCGACGCCGTCCGGATTTGACGACGGCAGCAGCAGCAAGATCGTATTATCGAGAATTTCCTTGGTCTCAGCGTCGTTAGCCGATGCGAGACCATACGCCAGATTCATCGACATCTGCGACGCGACTATTTCGGTCGAATGGATCGAGCATCCGATTGATACTATCGTCTTGCCGTTCTTAATAAGATCTTCGAGTTCGGCGGAATCTTTGATTGTTCGCGGATCGGCGAGCCTCGCCGAGATCTGCCTGTATTTATCGAGCTTTTTGATATTGTCCGGCGACGATATAAAGGCGACTATCAGCGGTTTTCCGTTAGTCGTTTTGCCGATCTCTTTGACAGTGACGCGATTACTCGCTTTGTCGAGCTTTGCGAAATAGCCAGTTATTTGTCCCCAATCTGCGATGGTCTTGTCATCAGTTGGCGTGAAACCAAGTACCGATCTTGGCGACGGCACCTGTGCCGCAGCGGCTATTACAAAAAGAAAAATAATTCCACAGATGAATGCAGATAAACGCAGATGCAAAACCGACTGAGTCATCGATTTTGGACTTTGGACCTTAGACCTTAGACTATTGGGCATGTCGGAATTTCCTCTTGAGGCGATAGCTGAAAATAAAAAGCTGACTTTTCCTGTTAAAAAGTCTAACAAATCACGCCTGTCTGGGAAAATTAGGTATTGGTGGAGTTGGTTTGTCGCAGGGTCGCTGCTCTTGGTTATCGCCACGCCGGCATTGATATTTTTGTGGATAATCAATCGGAGAATCTGGCTTTTTCCCCTTGCTCAATGGGGAGCAAAAACGTGGCTGCGAGCCTGCGGAGCGACGGTCAAAGTCAGCGGCCTTGAAAATCTAGACCCTTTCGTTTCATACGTTTTCGCCTCAAATCACCGCTCATATCTCGATACTGCAACGCTATTTTTCTACGCCGGAAAAAAGATGGGCTTGGTCGCCAAGAAAGAATTGCTCAAGGTTCCCGTGCTCGGCCAAGGGATGAATTTCGTCAATATCATAGCCATCGACCGCTCCAATCCCGAACGTGCTCTGCGCTCGATGGAAAAAGCCCGCGAGGTAATGGCTGACGGGTTTTCGTTTGGCCTCTTTGTCGAGGGAACACGCGGCTTGCCCGGCGAGCTGCTGCCATTTAAGAAAGGTGCGTTTCACCTCGCAATGCAAACAGGAGCCCCGATAGTGCCGGTGGCGATCAAAAATACTGACTGGATGATGGGAAAACGAACAGGTGTCGCCTGCGCAGGCGAGATCGAGATGGTGACCCTCCCGCCTATCGAGACCGCAGGTCTCGATGCTGATGATGTATTGAAGCTGTTGATAAAGACTCGCTCTGCGATAGCTGAGGAGTTAAAAAACTGAATGTGAAAAGTGAAAAACCCGACGCTGTTTTTTCACTTTTAGTTTTTAGTTTTTCATTGTTAACTATTCCGGCTTTTTCGGCGTAGGGGTCGGTGTTGGTTTTGCATCCGGCACATCGTCGATGATCTTCACATCGCTGTGTCCGACCTTATAGCCAGAATATTTCACTTTCATTCTGAGGCGAATAACCTGTCCACTGTCGAAAACAAGTGAATCATCCGAATAGACATAGGTCGGAAACCAGTACTTTCCGTCGATATTTTCGCGGTACGTTTCGACGACCGGAAACTTGTTTTGTTTAGTTTCCGGCACGGCCTTGCCTTTTGATTTGACGATAAGCAGATCTTTATCATCCACCCAAATACGCCCAGTAAAAAGCCTTAGCTTTGATTTTTTTGGATTCGGCATTACTTTGGGCGTCGCATCAAAAACAAATAGGTCGAGTTCGTCTATATGCTCCAGCCCGATATAAGTAAAATTATATTGGGCAAACATCGACGGCTCGAGAGCAAAAGGATTTACTCCGCCTAGATCCTCAAGATCTTCGGGGGTGATGGTCAGACCCGTCAGTGTCGAGATCGGCGAAAAAAGTACTTTTTCAAACCGGACACCGTCCGATGATAGCGACATAAATGAATCACGTCGGTACTCGCCTGACACCTGTCCACCCATTCCGATCGTTTGAATTGTCGCATTGCGGTTAAAAATATATTCGGTCAGAGCGGCGCGAAAATTCCCTTCGTTCTCCGAAACTTTTTTGAGAATACGGTCGATCTCAGCCGAACTGATTTCTTTTTTTACGATTCCCGCCGTTTGCCCAAATGCCGCCGTGGTAAAACACAATGCCAACAAAAATATAGCTGTTTTTTTCATCATTTCTTAATTATCCAACAAACCTAGAAAATAGATGCTCACACGGACTAAAAAGTTCACAATTAAACAGAAATTTTGGCATCTGCTCTACGCATTCGCTCAATTACCGCCGTGAAAACAGCCTCGACATCTGAATCCATACATATCCATTTTGAGCATGTCCGCCGATGGCAATCAACACGGCAATCGATGTCGTTGCATTCGACGCAGATGTCATCTGGGTTAAGGCTACCATTTCGCCACCACTCGGTCGGGCCGAAAAGACCGACGACCGGTGCCTCGGCAGCGACCGCAATAAACGTCGGACCGGTGTCGCCGCCGACATAAACTTTCGCGTGGCGGACCAGTTCATAA
>JAYVOS010000331.1:0-4891 GCA_043757775.1 Chloracidobacterium sp.
GGGCCGCCGCGGTAGCTACAGTTTCGAAGGCCTGCAGGCTGGCGAGACGTATGTAGTCACTGTCGGCAGCCGACGTTATACATTCAACACGCCTAGTCGCGTGATAAGCCTCGTCGATAACATCACCGACGCCGACTTTATCGCGGAACAGTAAGCAGTAAGCAGTAGGCAGTAGGCAGTAGGCAGTAGGCAGTAGGCGGTAGGCAGTAGGCGGTAGGCAGAAGACAGAAAGTTAGCCACGAATTACACGAATCGCACGAATTAAGGAGACGTTACCTGATCTACTCTCTTATATTCGTATCAATCGTGTAATTCGTGGCTAAAACTCTTTATTCCCATTTTTACCTTTTTACTTTTACCTTTTCACTTTCTGTCACTCGTCCCGATTATTTTGACAAATATGGTTTTCAGCTTATAATGCATCCTACTAGCGTTAAAAAGTAATGGCAGAGGGTCTAGGTCTGCGTACCCGATGTTGGATCGTACTCTCATTACTCTAACTGACCATTTATCACTGAGGAAACGCATAAAGTAATCGTGTACGGACGTCAAGCATCGCATCTATCTGTTGTTGGCACCATTGCCAGCTCTACGTACCAATTTGCCCGAAAGGGAATTAACCTACTTATAACTGAGGAGCTTAAAATGAAACGTATTAACCGAATTTGTTTACCTGTGATCGCTATGGCGATTCTTTGCTTTGGTGCGGTAGCAACGGCTCACGCCGCGACCCGCCTGACCGCCGTTTTGGCTGGTATACAAGAGACACCACCAAATGGTTCTGTAGGAAAAGGTTATGGTTATGTGATACTAAGCGATGATCAGACGACGATAACGGTCAATCTTGGGTTTACAGGTCTTAGTGCCAACGCGACGGCTGGCCACATCCATACCGGTAATGTCGGCCTTGCCGGACCCGTAACATTTCCATTGGCCGGAGTTCCCGGAGCGACTTCTGGCGTGATAGGCGAGCAAACCTTTTCTATTACTGCGGCTCAGGTGACGGCGCTTTTAGCGAGCGGGATGTATTTCAACGTCCACGATGCAACATTCCCGGGCGGAGAGATCCGCGGCCAGATCCTTGCTGCGAGTTGTGCGACTGCCGGCCCGATCGAGGTCGAATCGACATCCGGAACAGCCACCGGGGTACCAACTGCATATGCGACCCTTAAAGATGCATTTGACGCAATAAACCTTGGTGTAATACACACTGGTGCGATCAATGCCGAGGTTTGCGGCAATACGACCGAAACGACTACCGCATCTGTAAACTCAGGGACGATTGCCCCGGCATCATATACATCTCTTAATGTGTACCCGGTCGGAGCCGTAAGGGCGATCACCGGTAATATTGTCGGCTCAATTATTAAATTGAACGGCGCTGACAATGTCACGATCGACGGGAGGCTCAACGGCGGAAACGCGCGGGACCTTACGGTTTCAAATAGCAGCACATTAGGATCGACAGCCGCTGTTTGGCTCGCGAGTGTCGTAGCCGGTAATGGTGCAACAAATGATACTGTTCGTAATCTTGAGGTTGCGTGCGGAGCGACGCAGAATACCGGGACCAACTCGACCATTGGCATATTTATGGGCGGGACGACCATCAGCACATCTGCTGCTGACGGCAACGACAATGACAATAATCGAATTATCGCTAATCGCATTATTCGCTCCCGCTACGGTATTGTGACCCGCGGCTTGATCACCAATCTTAATATTGCTCCCGTCGTCACCGACAACATCGTCGGCCCGACGGCATTTGGAGCAGACCAGATCGGCAAGGTCGGCATCTTTATGCAGGCGGACACAGGGGCGACCGTCAGCCGCAACACCGTCCAGTTCGTGGGTGGAGATTTTGCCAATACGACCGCTGGATCTGATCGCGTCGGTATAGGTATCGGCAGCGAATCATGGTCGTCATCTGCTCCGGCTACTTTGACCTCTGACACATATACGGTCACAAAAAATATCATTCACGACATCGTAGAGGAACGCACATTTTCGGCTGTCGGTCTGGATCTTGCGACCATAAACGGTACGTCGCCGACAAATAACTTGATCGCAAATAATTTTGTTTACAATGTACGGGCAAACGGCACATCGGGCGACCAGACGGTTGGTATCGGTATCGCCGGTGGCCACACGGACAGGGTCGTATTCAATTCGATCTCCATTACGGGTGACGTTGATCCTGCCGCAGCTGCTTCCTCATCCACCTACGGCAATGCGATCCGTATTGCAAATGCCAGCAGTGCGACTCATGCAAATCTGACCCTAAAAAATAACAGTATTTTAATGGACGTAAACTCTAATACGGCTACGCTTCCATTCTTTGCAATTACGATCAATTCCGCTGGCTATTCGTTTGGAACCGGCGGTATGGACAATAATAATCTTTTCGTCAATCTGGCCAATACGCAGATGAACACGGGCGGGATTTCGGCGACCAGCACAGCACCCACAGGTGCAACCCTGTTTAATACTCTCGCAAACTGGAAAACAGCATTGGCGCCGGCACAGGATGCAGCCTCTATCCAGGCGGACCCGCAATATGTATCTAATACGGCTAATCTGCATATCGCGGTCGCATCACCAAATGTGAATGCCGGAGTGACCATTGCAGGTGTGTCGGATGATATTGACGGACAATTGCGTGTCGGAGCACCTGACATCGGTGCTGATGAACCATCGGGCGTCACACCTCCTGCCAATGATATTGCTGCCAGCTTATTTGTCAGCCCAACGAGTGGATCGACTGTGGCGGCGGGCGTCGCGTTTGCTCCGCAGGCATCGTTTAACGGAGTCGGCACGGCAACGCAGACGAATGTTCCTGTCCGCTATCGGATAGTCAATAATTTAGCTGTCGAGGTTTGTAATGTGACAACAACGGTCGCGTCGATCGCCAATGGCCAGACTGTGACGGCAACGTTCCCTAACTGTACGCTACCGGCTTTCGGAGCTTACACCATCTTTGCCAAATCTGAGCTCGTCGGCGATGCCAATACGTCAAATGACCAGATCAACGGCACGCTTAATGGGGCGGCTCCATTTTCAGGCACATATACGGTCGGAACTGGTGGAAACTTTACTTCGCTTACAAACACCGGCGGTATTTTTGACGGGATCAATTCGACCGGTGCAACCGGCAACATCACGATCAATATTACCAGCGATCTCGTCGGTGAGACCGGCACTGTCGCTCTCAATGAGGTCGCCGGCGGATTTACCGTAACTATCAAGCCGACCGGTGCGGCACGCACGATTACGGGTTCGAGCACTAACAGCATCATCCGCTTAAACGGTGCTGACGGTGTGACCATCGACGGTAGCTTGTCCGGCGGGTCGGCTGTCGGCGTCGGTGGACAGGCTGCACTACGCAACCTGACCGTTCAGAATACAAATGCCGCTGCGACCGCCGGTGCTGTTATGGCTATCATGCAGGGGGGCAATAGTGCTAATAACGATGCGATCAAAAACGTCAATGTTTTAGGTCAGGACCCGACACAGACATTGATCGGCATCCACGTCGGCGGCAATGCTGTCGGAGCTGCGCCGACGGTTGCGAGCAACAACAATGTCGTCATCGACAACTGCAGCTTTAAGCGGTCATTCATCGGAATATATAATGTCGGCGTCAGTGCTGCGGTACAGGCGACCGGCAACGTCGTTTCGCGTAATGATCTGTCAGCCACGGGGGTTGACCGATTGCGTCGGGCGGGTATCTTCCTCTTTAATCACAATGGTATTCAGGTCTTTGAAAACAAGATCGGCGGTATCGTTGCTGACGAGGCAGCAGATGCCATCGGTATCATTGCCGGCGTTCAAAATATTACAACCACGACAGTGGCGTCCGGAGGTATATCTAATTCGACGATTGCCCGCAACCAGATCAGCGGCATCTCCAATACGAATGCAGTCGGATTTTCAGCGGCGGGTATCGCTATAGCCGGTGACGTAGGGCAAAACTTTGTCGTTAACAATATGATCAGCGGCATCTCGTCTCCGGCGACATCACCGGATATTGTTGCGGGCATATTTGTCTCGGGTGTGACAACCCCGGCGTCAAGCACATCGCTTTACTACAATACGATATCCATGACCGGTGACCGCGGTGCGGTCGCGGGCCAGATCGGTAGTTACGGTATTGCGATCAGCGGAAACAATCCGGTCGTCGAACTGAAGAACAACATCTTTTACACTACTCAGACCTCGGGCGGCGGAGCTGCTGCTAAGAGCTACGCCATCGGTATGACAACGACGACGTTTAGTAACTTCTCGTCTGATTTCAATGATTTCTGGTCAACCGGAGCAAATGACGGCGGGTTCCGCACCGGTTCGCTCGACACGGCGGGCACCGATACGGTGGATCTGCCGGCGTGGAGGACATTGACCGGTAAGGATGCTTCATCTCTCGAGGTCGATCCGCTATTTGTCAATCCGCTCAATGATCCGCATTTGACAGGAGCCAGTACTGTCAGAAATGTCGGCACTCCTATCGCAAGTGTAACGAACGACATCGACCGTCAGCCGCGGCCTAATACCGGTGACCCGATCGCAAATGCAGATGCGGCTGTGGTGGTGCAGGTTGATATGGGAGCTGACGAATTTTACCTGACGACGGCGGCAGGTGTCAGTATCTCAGGACGTGTAATGACGGCGGAGGGACGCGGCATCACAAATACGCGAGTCACAGTCACGGGCAATACGCTTATGCAGCCGCGTGTGGTCTTAACGGGCCGCGGCGGTTCCTATACGATCACCGATCTGCAGGCGGGCGAGACGTACATCGTCACGGTCGGCAGCAGGAGATTTACGTTTAACATGCCAAGCCGTGTAATAAGCCTCGTCGATAACATAACCGACGCCGACTTTATCGCTAATCCGTAAG
>JAYVOS010000332.1:0-4881 GCA_043757775.1 Chloracidobacterium sp.
CGTTTCTAAAGCTTGCACCGACCTCTTGGCACAATCATTCGCTCACAGCTATCATCTTCCGCTTACGATAGCTCGCTCGCCCAATATCTACGGGCCGGGTGATCTCAATTTTTCCCGCATCATCCCCGGGACTATTTCGTCTTTATTGAATGACAAAGCTCCGGTGATACGTAGCAGCGGAGCCCCGATCCGGGAGTTTATTCATATTGACGATGTTGTTGATGCGTATCTGCTGCTTGCAGAGCAGATAGATGAATCACGCGGACACGCTTTTAATTTTGGTTCAAAGAGTCGCCTAAAGATCCTCGATCTTGTAAACAAGATCATAACTCTTACCGGACACAATAATGACCTTCAGCCTAATGTTGCTTCGGAAACAAAAGCCGAATTTGAGATCGACACCAAATACCTGTCAAACGAAAAGATCTACGATGCATTTGGTTGGCAAGCCGATATTGACATCGACAAAGGGTTAACTCAAACGATCGCATGGTATCGTGAATATTTGAGTAAAACAGTCAATGTATCTATGGTTTGAGATTGCAACTTAACCCTTTCGCACCACATCATACTAATAATTAGAAAGTTGTTTTCGATCTGAGTTATACTTAGATCAATTAGCTGGTATCCGTTCAAATGAAATATCTCACCTACACGTTTATTATTGTTGTCTTACTGGCTTTTTCTGCCTTTGGTCAAAAAGGTGTAGATACACAAACCCAATCTATTAAAGACAGCGGTAATAAAGTAACTACGCGGCCCAATGACGCTACTCGTTCATTTGATTGGGGAAAAGGTAAAACTAAGGTTCGCGACAAACTGCCCAATCCGTACAGGCTCAATTCGCGCCGTGATGTCTTGATCGAATCCATCGTTGACACTCTGCGTGAGCAAAAGATCATCGTCGATGAAGCATCCTCGCGTCTGAAAGAAGGCATGATAGTTACCCAGCCTTTTATTTTTGCCAAAGGATCGGTGATAGCACTAAATGAACTCAACCGTTACGCGATACTCGAATCGACTGATTCGGCGTGGATTAGGGCACAATACACTTTGACGATCGAAGTTCAGTCGATAGACGGCATTAAAAACAATGTGTCGGTCAATGCCAAGGTTGAGGGCCGTGCCGGAAACGGTTTGATGTCCGAATGGGTGACGGTTAAGAGTTCGGGTTTGGCCGAAGACGAGTTTTTGGCCAAATTGGTCGAAGCGGTTACTGGTAATTCGCCCGACCCTGCGCAGGACACGGATCACTAGATATTTACAGGCTCTAACGTATAGCAATGTCATTGCCAATTCGAATATTTCTACTTATCATTGCACTCGCAATGTTTTGCGGTATAACTGCTGCACAGACATCCGCCGACAATAAACCCCTAAAACTATCACCAGCCTCGACAGACGATGACGATGACGATCGTCCTAAGAACATAAAAGAATCGCTCGAAAAGATGCGTATTGAGCAGGACAAGAAAAATCATCAAGAAATGATCGAGCGAGGCGAAGAGGCCGTAAAACTTACTGTTGATGTCCAAAAAGACTTTGATTCGAACGGTAAACTATCCACCGAAGACCTCACCAAACTCGCTCGTGTTGAAAAGATCGTCAAGAAAGTACGCGACGAACTTGGCGGTGCCGACGACGATGATCAAACAGAACCCGCAGACATTAGGACAGTAAACACACCATTGGGCGAGGCACTTGTGTTGTTAAAATCCCGTGCTGATACGCTCTACGATGAATTAAAAAAATCTACTCGTTTTACTATCTCAGCAGCGGCTATCGTTAGTTCAAACGCTGTTCTGAAACTCGCTCGTATTCTCCGATTTGTGCATTAGTCAATTTGTTTTTATGAACCGATCGCTGAGATCACTAATTCCACTCACACTTCTCTTACTCATTCCAATTCAATTGTTAGCGCAGAAGGATGATGACATCATCAGCGTCGATTCGTCGATCGTTGTGATGAACGCTGCGGTCACTGACGCGTCAGGCAAAGCCGTCGCCGGCATCAACCCAAAACTCTTTCACGTCTTCGAAGACGGCGTCGAGCAAGAGATCACATCGTTTCAAGCCGAAGAAACTCCATTTGCCGCGGTGATCTTACTTGATACTTCCGGCAGTATGGAGGAGCGTGTGTCGCTTGCTCGGTCAGCGGCGATACAGTTTCTAGGCGGGCTTCGTGTGGATGATTATGCCGCGATATATAACTTTGATTCGAAAGTTGAACTTGTCCAGGATTTCTCAAACACACGTGATCTTCGCGAACAGATCTTTGACCTCAAAGCAAACGGTATGACCGTGCTCAACGATGCGATCTTCAAAGCCTCAGAGATTCTCTCTAAACGCCCCGAAAAACGCCGTGCGATCATCGTCCTATCTGACGGTGCAGATACGATGAGCAAACACTCCGAAGACAAAGCTCTCAAAGCCGCTATGTCCGTCAATGCGACGATCTACACCGTCGATATGTCGTCACCGGAAATGAAGCCGCAGGATCGTGCCGTAGGTCAGGGGGCGTTAAAAAACTACGCATCTAAGTCTGGCGGAACATTTGTCACGACTCCCGCAGGGGCCGGTGCACGCGACGCTTTCAGACGCATTGTCGAAGAACTCGGCGGTCAATACACCCTCACCTACGAACCAAAAAGCACAAAAAAGGACGGTAAATGGCGAGCCTTAGAGCTTCGCATTTCCCGCCCAAACCTAAATATCCGCACCCGCAAAGGCTACAATGCTCCGCGTCAGAACCGGGAGCGGTAACGACTGGGCTTTCCCTCACTGGAACCTATTTACTCGTCTTATTCCGTTTCTTATCATCGTGCCGCTCGATCGCGAGTTGGATAAGTTTATCGATCACCTGCGTAAATGGCTTTCCCGTTCCCGCCCACATTTTGGGAAATCCAGACACCTCCGTTAGCCCCGGCATTGTGTTGATCTCATTCACCAATAAGGCCCCATTATCACTACGTAAAAAGAAATCTACACGTGCGAGTCCCGAACCGTCTATCGCCTTAAACGCCGTCACCGCCATTTGCCTGATCTTATTCGAAAGCTCGTCTGAAAGGGGTGCAGGCACGACAAATTCGTTGTTGCCCGTGCCGGAGTATTTCTCTGTGTAGTCAAGAAAGGCTTTCGAGCTGTCGCGAATGATGTATTCGCCCGGTAGACTTGCCTCAGGCCAGTCATTGCCCATCACGGCACACTCGATCTCACGCATCTCAAGACCTTCCTCGACAATGATCTTACGGTCGTATTCCGCCGCCAAAGCGATCGCTGCTCCCAGCGACGCTGCATCCGTCGCCCTCGACACACCAACCGACGAACCCAAGTTAGTAGGCTTTACAAAACACGGATACCCGAGCTTTGCACCAACCTGTTCGACCGTCCGCTCAGGGTTTGCTGTCCATTCGTCACGCAGAAACCACACATAATCGCATATCGGAAGCCCCGCGTCGCGAAACAGCGTCTTCATAAATGCCTTGTCCATCCCCGTCGCGCTCGCCAGCACACCGCACCCGACATACGGAATATCCGCCATCTCAAACAGCCCTTGTATCGTCCCGTCCTCGCCAAACGTCCCGTGTAGCACAGGGAAAGCCACGTCTAAGACGTCACGAGACAAGAGACGCGAGACAGGAGTTAGGAGTTCATTTATCTCTAGTCTCTCGTCTCCTGTCTCCTGTCTATAAAATGCCAACGATCGCTCAGCATCGAGCCATTCGCCGTCCTTGCTTATCGCGATCGGCACGACATCGTATTTCTCTCGATCGATCTGCTCAACCACTGTCCGCGCGGACCGGCAAGAGATCTCATGCTCCCCCGACCGACCGCCAAATATAACTCCAACACGTGTTTTCATAAGGTAGATTTAGATCAGAGTTGTCAAAGATCGAAGGTCTGACCCCATTCTTTGTGACCCCATTCTTTGTACCATTCTTTGCACCTAATTAGTCTTTAATATTACTCAGTTCTGGATGTTGATCATATATAAAACCGAGGAGTTCTACATATATATCCCCGACAGAAAAACCGACTCCTTTCTTTATTTTCTCGAAATCCTCAGGGGAACATTGTTCTTGCGATAGCAAGAGAGCCGTGTTAAGAGATTCTATTGCCTTTAAGGCAAGCGATTTTATCTCGATCGCAGTTTCTTTTTTAATCATATCCCTACAAAGTAGTCCCTGAGATAGCTTTATTTACTTACGATTCTCATAGCACAATCCATTTGTAAAAACTTTATTTAGTCGTAACTCTTTGGAGCGTGGTATGAAGCTCTATCGACTGTGCGTCTAATTCTCCGTAAACACACCGTTTTTTACACTCGTCCTGATCTCAATCTACAAGATCATTCATCTCAGGGTATTTAGCGGTGATAACTTCAAGTAAGTCAATCTGTATGTCTCCGATAGCCCTTCCCAGCCCATTCTTAATAATATTTACCTCATCTGTAGACATATCGTCAGACAAGACATTAAGTATCATCGTCAAATTTTTGATTGCACTAAGGGATAGTGAATATATTTCGGAAGCCGTTTCTTTGTTCATTCTGACGCTCCTATACAAGCACTATAACACTGACGGTATTCAGAAGACTGTAAATCTCCTGTAGGTGAGTGTAGCAAAGGGAGGCACAGTTCGCGGCACCTATCTCTTTTCTCTCGATCTCTAGGCGGCTGATTCGGCCCTAAGGGACTCAAAAAAAGTGGCGAAAAAAGTGGGGTCATCTATGAAGTAACCCTTGAAGTCAAGCGCACGAGTATTGTGGCATCTTGGGGATGCAATAGGTGCGTTTGATTGGGTGACAAAAGAGAACAACCGGCGCCTCCGTTTTTAGTTAGATTTTTTCAGATCCGCACCGCTTGTTTTAGCGAATGCCAT
>JAYVOS010000333.1:0-4820 GCA_043757775.1 Chloracidobacterium sp.
AGTATTTCAAATTGCCCCTCGTCGTATTCGAAAGGGATCGAGGTTTTGCCGTATTTGAGGTCAATGGTGGGCATAAAGCAATTCGAACAGGATGGTCAGGATATTGAGGATAAGAAAACCGGCAGATGATGATGTTGATCAAAATATCTTGTCGATCCTGCTTATCCTGTTAACCGTCTCCGCTGTCTAAGATCTTTTGCTAGTAGCGACGAAGAACAGCACCGTTTCTGAGCGATAGGATAAAGCCGGTGCGGTTGCCGCGATCATCGCCGATCTCGACGGCCAACTCGACCGATAGCGAATTGACCTGTAGTTTGAACGCTCCGTCCGATCCGGCAAATGTGTCGCGGCCCGCCGCACGGACTATCATGCCCGGCCGCGTGCGTCCGCTGATGAGATAGACGTTGCCGCCGACGCCCTCCACTTTCCATTCGGTCGCGTCGATGCCGATATTCTCGCCGGCACGGACAACCATAAATTTCCACGCATCGCTCCAGTTGGTGACCTGTCCGGATGCGGCTGTCCCCTTGAGCCGCCAGTAATATGTTCCGGGTGAGAGGCCGGCGAGGCGGAATTCGCGTGTCTGCAGAGCGTTGCGGTCAACCAAGATCGAATCCGACGCAAAAATCGGCGAGCGAGCGATCTGCAGATAATAGTTTGACACCGGATTTCCCTCAGCGTCCTGCCAGCTAAATGCAGCACTCACGCCGCCGCCGCTATCGACGATCTGGGCGGAGTTTCCCGGAGCAATAGGACGCGGCGGAGCGAGCAGCTTTTCGCGTGCGGAGAGTTTGCCGCCATTGACCGATGCAAATTCATTTTCGCCGATCGTCGTCTTTTCGCCGCCGATCGTCGTTTCTACACCGCCTCTACTGATACGAATCTCGCCGCCGTTTGTCGCTGAGTCTGCATTAAAGCTCGCGTCGGTATTCGGCATTAACTGGTTTTCGGAATTTGCGACCTCGACGATATTTTTCGCGTCTTGTCCCTGCTCATCGGTGCGGACATTTAACTGGCCGTCGTCGAGTGCGACGCGGACGTTTTTGCCGCCAAAGAGAGTGTTAGTATCTTTGACGACGATCGTGCTGTTTGGGCGAACGGAGTATCGCGAACCGTCGATCATCTGGATGATCGCCCGTCCGTCGGATTGTGTTTGGACGGTGTCGCCCGCCATTACATACGTCTCTTTTGTAACGAGGATGGTCTCGCGGGTCGAGGCACGAGTGACGCGGACCTCGCCTTCGAATGAAATGATGCGTGCGGAGTCTTTCGGAATAGCTTGATCGGGCGTCGGGATGAACCAATTATTACGAGATGCATACCAGGCTCCCGCACCGAGGCTCGCGAGCAGCAAAACGACCGCGATCAGCCAGTAGATCGTGCTCTTTTGGATGTTCCACCAATCGACGTAATATTTTCGGTATCTGTTATCGTCCATCGTCGGTATAGCTATTCAGATTCGGCTTCGGCGATCTCGTTTTTGTGGGGAAATATCAGCGACAAAATGATCGAGATAATTATTGTTCCTACCACGACGCCGAGCGACACATTGATGACCGTCTGATCAAATTCGTGATGCAGAAACCGCTGTATCAAAGCCGCAAAAGCCGTGCTGTTTCCGTCATCAAGCAATAATACCAAGCCCTCAGCGGCGAGCGGCAAAAGCATTTTCCCCCCGATAAAACTTAACACAAAAGCGAGCCCGTATTTAAGAAAATGAAATTTTTCTGCCATATCGAGCAGAAGAAAGAAAAACGTCCGCAGGCCGAGTATCGCGAAAATATTTGAGGTATAAACGATAAACCTATCGGTCGTGATGCCGAAAATCGCCGGTATCGAATCGACCGCAAATACGATGTCGGCAACATTTATGACGATCAACACGAGCAGCAGTAGCGTTCCGGTGCGTTTGCCGTCGATCTTTACAAAAAAATTCTCGCCGTCATAGTGCTTGGAAATACGGACGAATTTCGTTGTGACTTTGACGATCAGGCTTTCCTCGGGTTCGAAAGCCTCGTCCTCGCCAAACATTTTGACGCCCGTGTAAATGAGAAACGCACCAAAAATGTAGAGTATCCAGTGAAAGCTCTCGACCAGCTCAGCACCCGCAAATATCATCACCAGACGCATCACCATCGCCATAAAGATGCCCCAATAGAGCACACGATGCTGAAATTTTTTCGGGACCTTGAAATAACTGAATATGAGCAGAAATACGAACAGATTATCGATCGAGAGCGAGAGTTCGATGAGATAGCCGGTTAGGAATTCTTTTGCTTTGAACGCTCCGAACTGAGAAAAGATAAAGCCGTTGAAAGCGAGAGCGAGCGAAACCCATACTACACTCCAGATGAGCGTTTCCTTGCGCGTCGGCGCGTGCGAACGGCGATTGACAATGCCGACATCGACAATCAACGCGGTCACCACGACCGCGAAAAATGTTATCCACACCCATAATGGGTATTCGACCGGATTCATAAATACGCCTTAAATAAGTCTCTCAATGATGTTCACTATCTTGCCCAGTCCGTCAGCATCGATTTGCGAAAAATCATCCAGCTTATCGCTATCTACATCCAAAACGCCATAGACCGAGCCGTCTTTATCAATTATCGGCAAGACGATCTCAGACCTCGATGCTGATGCACATGCTATGTGTCCCGGAAATTCATCAACATTCGGCACGATGACCGTCTCACGCATCGTATAAGCGTGGCCGCAAACGCCCGCGTCAAAATTGATGCGTGTGCACGCAAGCGGCCCTTGAAACGGGCCGAGGACTAGCTGATTTTCTTTGCGCAGGTAAAAACCGATCCAAAAAAAGCCAAATGCTTCTTTTAGAACAGCGGCGATGTTTGCAAGATTTGCCGTTACATCGGTCTCACCCTCGACCAAGGATTCGATCTGCGGCGTGATCTCGTGGTAAATGGTCCTGCGGTCTGACGCATCTGTTAATGTAAGCTCTTCAGCCATAAAACTTGAGTTTAGCGTGTGTGAGACAGTCGGTGCAATGATTCATTAGCCGGAACATTGTATAATTTAGTGCGTGGAAACCGCACTAAAAATCATTTCGGTCGCAATCGGCGGGTCGCTCGGAGCAGTCGCACGTTATCTCATCAACATTTCGCCGCTTGCGACAGCCGCAGGTAAATTTCCGCTCCCGACTTTTTTGATAAACATCACCGGCTCGTTTTTGATAGGATTTTTGATGATCGTTTTCGCCGACAAATTTGAAGTGAGCGAAAATGTGCGCATGGCGGTGATCGTTGGGTTTCTGGGTGCGTTTACGACATTTTCTACATTTGAGATGGAGATATTTGGCCTAGTCCGTGACCGCGAATTCCTCACCGGGTTTCTCTATCTGTTCCTGAGTATTTTTGTGGGCTTTGTTGGCGTGGTCGCTGGCGTTGCTCTAGGCCGCAGGATCTAGGCGGTTTCGCGCTTGTCGGACTTTCTCCGCTGCATCTATCGCACTATCTGCAACGGCGGTTAGATGTCCCATTTTCCTTCCCTTTCGCGGCTCCATCTTGCCATAAAGATGCAGTTTTATTTCAGGTGAGGCGAGAGCGGCGGCCCAGTTAGGCTCGCCATTTTGCCAAACATCACCAAGCAAATTTGCCATCGCCGCCGGTCGGTAAAACTCCGTCGAGCCTAGAGGCAATCCGCACACGGCACGGAGCTGCTGCTCAAATTGCGAGGTCACGCAGGCATCAAACGTCAGGTGGCCGGAGTTGTGCGGACGCGGTGCGAGTTCGTTTACGATAAGGTTACCATCACGCCCGACAAAAAACTCGACGCACAGCGTACCCACGTAACCTAATGTTTCTGCAATGCTTTGTGCGATCTCAATAGCTTGTTTGAATGTCTGCTCGCTAACGATCGCTGGTGCGAATGAGATGTCGAGGATGTGGTTAGTGTGTTCGTTTTCGATCACACCGTAGTGCGCAAAATTATCGCCTTGGTCGCGTGCACAGACGACAGAAACTTCCTTCTCAAAATCAACAAAAGCCTCGAGTACCGCTTCGCACCCACCTAGATGTTCAAACGCAGTTTCGACATCTGCTGCAGATATTATCTTGCTCTGGCCTTTGCCATCATATCCGAAACCGGCGGTTTTCAGCACGCATGGCGTTCCTAAGGATTCGACCGCGAGATGCAGATCTTTGATGGTTTTAACGTGACGAAACGGCGTGACAGGAAATCCGTTTTCAGACAAAAAGGTCTTTTCCCGCAGACGGTTTTGGGTGATATGCAGTATTTCGCCCCGAGGGAAAACATTTACAAATTCCGCTGCTGCATCTACCGTAGCCGACGGAACATTTTCAAATTCAAACGTAACGACATCCACGCTCTGGGCAAATGCCCTGACTTCAGAAAGATCTTCATACGCAGCGACGGTCTTGACATCCGCCACTTGTCCGGTCGGAGTGTCGCTGTCGGGTGAAAATGTGTGGACGCGATAGCCCATTTTACGGGCCTCGATAGCAAACATCCGCCCGAGCTGTCCGCTGCCGAAAACGCCGATAGTTGAATTTGGAAGGATCGTTTTCACCACGGATGCTCGTTCCTATATTGTCAGTTTTGTTTGTATAACGGCTTTTGTTTGTTTAGAGCGAAATTTATGTAGTTTTAGCCGCAACTCAGGTCGCGAATTTGCAAGGATCGCGATCGCGAGCAATGCAGCGTTTTTTGCTCCGGGCTGGCCAATGGCGAGTGTGCCGACCGGAACACCGGCGGGCATCTGGGCGATAGACAATAATGAGTCGAGGCCTTTGAGAGCTTTGCTTTCGACGGGAACGCCGAGCACCGGCAGTACCGTC
>JAYVOS010000334.1:0-4807 GCA_043757775.1 Chloracidobacterium sp.
GAACCTGTGCCGACAAGTCCGAATGCGGCTGTCAACAGGCTCGTTGTAGCTGTCCCCGACCGCAAGCCGTACATATTGACCGAGTTGTTATCGATCAGATGTCCGGAGCCGGAACCGACACGAATACCGAAAATGCCGAATGTGGTCGAGAAAGCAGCTCCGCCTGTCATATCTCCCGACACGTTACTAACAAAGTTGTTTTTGACAACGTTATTATCGCCGCCCGATATGTCCATACCATAGGCACCGTATGTACCTGTGTTTGTATTGATCACTCCCTGTACGTTATTGCGTTGGATCGTAACTCCGCCCGTCGTCGTGCCGGTAACGGCAATGCCCTTGACAGCGGTAGATCCTTTAGACGTGATATTGCTGACAGCATTTTGTGCGACGTTGATATTCGAGACCGCTATACCGCCTGTAATATTGATACCGATCGGCGCATTTGTAGCCGCACCCAGCGTGTCGCCGAGAGCGGTAATCGTATTGCCCGAAACCGTCGCATTCTGTGCACCGGTCGCTAGCCATATACCGATGTCATTTTCGTCAGTCGTGGCGTCAAAGTTACCAATAGAGTTGTTGGTAACGCTAACGCCGGTTCCCGTCACACCGTCGGCACCCTGAACGTAAATTCCCACATTTCTGAGAGCAGCGGCACCTGAATTGTCGAGTTTGTTGCCGGTAATATTCAAACCGGTGCCGTTGCCCGGCAAAACGAAAGCGTTCGTAAAGATCCCGACGAACGCTGTTCGAACGTCGTTGTTCTGGATCGTGATGTTATTAAAATAGCCCGCCGTCGAGCCTGCCGTGTCGGTTAACAGAAAAGCCGAACTCGTATTGACGCCATTGATCAAAATGCAATTCTTGAGCGTATCGGTCGTGATCGGCGTCGTGCCGATCGAACCGAACCGAACCACCTGCGGCGTCGTCACGCTCGTATTGGTGATCGTCAGACTGCGATCCGACCCGCCTGAGGTTGAACCGTCTATCGTCACATTATTTGCGCCGTTAAGCCGGATCAAGGCATTCGAAGCCGTCGTGCCGGTAATGGTTCGTGCCACACCGCTCGGTTTGATCAGAACGGTAAATCCGCCCGTCAAATTGTTAAGCGCATTTGTTCCGAGCTCGCCGGTCAGATCAGCAGCAATATTGATCGTCACGTTGCCGGTAGCACCCGAAAGATTAAGCCTTTCAAATATACCGCCCGCATTGGTCAGCGACGGAAAATCGGTGGGGATGTTGTAGCTGCCCGCGGTCAGCGGCGGCGGAACATCAGTTATCGTAGCAATTGCAACCGTCGGCGAACCGAGCGATGCACCGCCCGTCGGTGAGGTCAGTGTGATAGTAAATGTTTCAGTCGGATCGATGACCGCGTCAGTACAGAGCGTGACGTTGATCGGCTGACTCGTGACACCATCTGCAAAACTCAACAGCTGCGATCCCGAATTTACGTAATCGACACCGACACCGCATGCTGCTCCGCCTGTAGCCGGAGTTCCGCCCGAATCGGTCAGCGTATAAGTCACACCGACGGTTCCGGCACTACCCGAAACACGATTGACAGCTGCAGCGAGTATTGTGCCTTCGTTGCCGCCGTATGTCGCAGAGCTCAATTGCAGAGTTCCCGGCAGTACCAATACTTCATCGGCACCGATCTCATAGCCCGTTCCCTGCGGACGGGCGTCGCCGTCATAATCGACGGTTACCGACGCAATAGTCTGGCCCGTATTGAGCATCGGCCCGCCTGAAATATGCAGATCTGTGAGCGATGTGAATATTGGGTCAGCGCTGATCGAGTTTGGCGTGTCACGTCCCGTTGCTGTGGTCCAATTTGCAAGTGTCACCTGGCCCGTCGGGGCGCTTGTACTGGCGGTACCGCCGACAAAGTAAAGTGCACCTGTCGTCGTGAAAAAGTCGTTGTAATTTGACGTAAGATTTACAAACGTCGTCGAACCATCAACTATTGCGTAGTTGTTTCCCGAGCCGTTGTTTTGCGTATTTAGAACTGCGTTATTTCGGACGTCCATTATCGGGTCGCCGCTGGCGATCATAATGCCCATGCTCTTGTCGGAGCCGCCCGTCTGCGTGCCGGTCATTGCGATAGAGTTGTTATATATCTGTGTGGTCGAACCGGTACCGCCGCCCGCAAGAAGGCCGACTGAGAAATCGCCAGACGTACCATTCGCCGACACGCCCGCGATCATATTATTTCGGATTACGTTGGTTCCCGACGTCGCGGGAGCAATGCAAAGGCCGCAGGCTGAGAATGTTCCCGTGTTTCGAATCGATCCAATGTAGTTTCGATTGACCAATGCGTTTGTGACCTCATTACCTGTAAACGTCGAGGTGCTGATGCCTTGAATGCCTAACGAGATGCCGAAAACATCCGGCGAGGAAGTTTGAACTATACCGTCCACATTGTTTTGACTAATTGCAATACTATTCTCGAAGCCGACAATAATGCCGCCCTTAGCCACATTATTAGGTGTGGCAGTATTCATCAGATTCTGCGAGATGACGTTTCCGGTGTTCTTGGTTCCGGTCGAAGCACCTTGCGAATAGATACCGTATTGCGTCTTGCTGATGTTGTTGTTCTGGAACGTGTTGGTGTTGTTGTTCGTGCCGAGACTCGAAACGCTGACTGAGCTTGTTCCGGTTCCGCCCGAACCGATACCGATTAGCGTTGTGATATTGGAATTGCCGACTATATTACAGTTCTTTACTGTGTCGCTCGTTGCACCATCGGTGCCGTTCGACTGCAGCCAAACAACCGCCGAAGTGGTTGCCGTATTCGCATCAGTGATCGTCAGGCTTCGGTCTGTTCCCGTGCCGCCGATCGAACCGTCGATCGTCACGCGGTCTGCAGCATTTAGCCTAATAAATCCTCCAGCAGGAGCCGTCGTACTTGTGATAAGTCGGGCACTCGTTTTCGGATAGATCTTGACCGTAAAATTGCTGCCAATGGGCTCTTCCGCCGGTGGATTCAAAGCAACCGAACCGTCTTCGCCGATGGTCAGGTCTCCGTTGATCTCGATGCTGACGTTGCCGGTCACCACTCCGGCGTTGAGCGAGGCAAATACGCCGCCCGCCCCTGTCAAAGTCGTGTAGGTACAGCCGGAGGCGCATACTGTTTTGATGCCGGTTATCGCCGTTGTAATTTGGTAGCTGTTGATCGTTCCACCTATCGGGGCCTGAGCCGCGAGCAGATTGACGGACGTCGGAGCTGATGCAAACGTTCCCGAATTAATTCCTATATTTGGCGTGCTCGCGAGGTCCTGGGCAACCACAAAATACTGGAAATTATCACCCGAAGCCGGAGCCGCTCCGAATAGGATGGAATAGTCGATGGTAAAGCTAAATGGTGACGCAGCATTTGTAGCCTCAACAAACTTCCAGCCATTATCCGCGCTCGTATTGCCGACAAATGCATTGTTAGCAGTCGAGCGTCTGTAGTAGATCCTCGGTTTCGTACCGGCGGTCGTATTGACACCGCTAGAATCTGTAATAGTCGCCGCCAACGTCTGCCCTGTTAGGCTGGTCGTATTGCCAAGTGGGGTATAGGTGATCACCGGCCCCGCGGTGTCAACCCCGGCTTCGTATGCACCCATGCTCGGCGGATCGACGCGGGTTGCTCCTGTATAGTCCACATAGGATACGCCAAAAGTGGTGAATACGCCGGAAAGCGATGTTCCCGTATCAAGTACGGGCGAGCCCAATTGCGGCTGGAGATTTGTCGTTGAGTTGAAAAGCGGATCGGAAACGATCGAATTGGTATTCTGACCGAATCCCGACTGTATGCCGGCGAGATTAGTTCGGTCGGAAGTCAAAAATCCGGGTATCGCAGAAGCCGCATTGAACGAATTACTTACATAATAATCGTTGTAATTGATCGTTGTGTAAGCGGTATTCGCCGCCGCTGAGTAAATACCGTAGTTCTTCTGCGTTGTGCTTGTTGCGACTTGGGTATTCGAAAAAACATTGTCTCGCAGGTCAAGCGCACTCGCCCCCGATCCGACATAGAGAGCGGTGGTAGTGGCGGTCGTTGACCCGCTACCCATGCTGCCCGTCATGCTGACGCTATTGAAATAAAGGTTCACTCCGCCGGTTGTTGTCGTTAGGGTAGTGCTGCTGCCGCCGATAGTTCCGATCGCGATCCCCATTGAAGACGAGTTAGCGAAACTGGAATAGTTGCTGCCATTGACGCCGTAAATGACGTTATTGGAGACAAAGAGGTTACTGGTCGCCGTTCCCGTTCCGATGGTAATACCACGACCGCCGTAGCCGCCCGTGGCCGTCGCGAGAGCACTGGTGATCAGATTCCGTCTGACAAAGGATGAGACAAAGCCGGTCTCGATCGATATGCCGACGGGCTGGACCAATCCGGACGAGGTAACGCTAACGGTGTTTTGGCTGACCGTGCTGCCCGTTGCGTTTCCGACCTGGATGCCCTGGTTCTGTAAAGCGGAGTTCGAATTTACAGTGTTACCGGTGATCAGGAGAGCATCGTCGCCGCCTGTACTGACCGCTGCGGCTCCGTTAGCGAAAATACTGACTGTCGCGACCGTTACACTGTTGTTCTGGATGGTTACGTTGTCGTTATCCGCACCCGATGTGCCGGGAGTACTGCCTCCAACGGCTATGCCATAACCGGTGGTCGTTGCAACACCGGTACTGATGATGCAGTTCTTGACCGTGTCGTTCGTCGCACCGAGGCCGGTGCCGAGACTGACGAGCGAGACTGCTGTCGGGGCAGTCGTCGCCGTGTTCGTGATGGTGAGGTTTTGGTCGGATCCCCCGGCGTTGGAAC
>JAYVOS010000335.1:0-4801 GCA_043757775.1 Chloracidobacterium sp.
TCCTGGGTAAGTTGTCGATAGCTCATTTGATGCTCCTTTTGATTGCAGTTAAAAGATGCGTCAAATCTACTTCAACTTACCCCTCCTGCAAAACTTCAATAGTTGCACTTATTGTATGAATTCAAGTTTTTCGCTTGACTATGGGTGCAATATCGTGTTATCTATGATACATGGCGTTAGAGAGAGAATTTGAGAGATATCGCGGCGGGGCGACCGAGGCGGCGCAGAAACGCATTCATGTGACGATCAACCCTCAAAAGCTGATCTTGCTTAATCGCAATATGTATCATCTATTGGGAAAGCCGGATGCGGTCCATCTAAATTTTAGCCGGACGAGCGACACCATCGCGATCGAACCCGCGAGCCCGCGTCTGTCCGACACGTTTCCGGTCGTTGCTAACAACTTTAACTGGCGTATCAACGCCGCACCGTTTTGCCGCCATTTCGGCATCGACATCGACACGACACTTAAATTTATCCAGCCCGACATAGTGGGCAATACACTTTACCTAAAGCTGGCCTAAACCGTATTGGTCGGCGGCCGGAAGAGGAAGAGAAGAATGACCAGGGACGAGGGACGAGGGCGTGAGGGATGAGTGCGGGGTGGAAAATTGCGGGACAGCGACAGCGGGTAACGAAGGACGCGCGGCGGGCCTACGTGAGTATAAATAAGCGGGGCGAGATAGCCATGAATGCCGAAGCCTTTCGCCGCATTAATAGCCCCGCAAGCGTGACATTGCTCTACGACACCGACAGTCGCTGCATCGGAATAAAATACCCGGTGGCACCGGACCGGAATTTCTTTCCGGTGCGAGGCTACGGCCGCGACAGAAAAATGAGGATAGTGCGGGCCGCGAGAATGTTCAAGCAGTTTGGAATAACGGTAGAGAGGACGCTTGTTTATAAAACGCCCGAAACACAATATCTGGAGAGCCAACCAATGCTCGTGCTGAGACTCGACGAAGGCTGAATATGGTCAGGGAACGTCTTGTCTCGAAACCCCGTCGATCTCCAACACGAGATCGGCTCCGTATGCTTTTGCGGGAGTTTGATACCCGGCAGTAAAGTTTCCGGCGAGGATCTTTTCGGCGATATTCAGCGCGGCGATCGCGGTGATCGTATAGCCCTCGGGACCCTGCATATGCGATTCGACACGGTTGCCGTCACCATCCGAAGCCTCCCCCCAGAGCAGTGTTTTGCCTTTTGCACGCTCGGCATCTGACGGGCCGCCCGCAGGTATTTTGCCTTGCAGATAGGATTGAAATGGCCCTAAGGCAAGCAACCAGCCCAGATAACGCGTGGCTTTCATCATCTTGAGATTAGACGGCGGCACTACCGTAAAGACCTCGATATTTGGTATTCCGGTAGAGTAAAACGCTGTCGAGACATCGCCCCAAGGTATCGTCACGCCGGTCTTTGTGACCTCTCCAAAATCTATTTCGCGTGTTTTCCATGCGGCCTTTACGCCCGTGATCTTGCCGTCTTTTCGGATTGCTCCGCCTTTGCCGATGTTCATCGTCATGGTCGCAGCTGTCCCGTGCGACAGCCGCCCCACGCCGTAAAAGGCAAGGGACAAATGGGTCGCAGACGGCAGACGATCTTTCAGATGGCGTGCAAGACAATCACTCGGAACCACATCAAACCCGACGCCGGGCATTACCATCACGCCCGCATCCGCGGCCTTTTTGCCGAAAGCGGCACAGGTCTCAAAGACGCTGATCTCGCCGGTGATGTCCGTGTAGTGTTTCCGATTACGAATACACGCCTCGACCATCGGCAGCGACGTGATCGAAAATGGCCCCGCACAATGCAGCACCATCTCAACCTCTTGCAGGGCCGCATCAACTTTAGTCGTGTCATCGAGCGAAAATGCACGGTATTCAAACCCGTATTTGCCCGCAAGCTCCGAGATCTTTGCTTCGTTACGTCCCGCGAGGATCGGTTTGAGCCCGCGGTCGGCAGCCATCCGCGTGATCAACTCGCCCGTGTAACCATTCGCTCCGTAAATTAGAAATGTCTTTTCCATAATTTGTTTTAGACAGGATAGACAGGATGATAAGGATAAGCAAACGACAAAAAGCCTACACGCCCTGTATCCTGTTTGAAAGTCACTCAAAACAGGCTCAGATTTGCGGCCTGAGTTGCTACTAATTTATCTAAAAACTCAATGCGTGGGATATCTTTCGCCCCGAGCGCTTTCATGTGAGGAGTAATTACCTGCGTATCGAGCCACGTCGAGCCGTGTGAACGTAGGTGTTCAATTAAGAATAATAGTGCAAGTTTTGAGGTATTAGGAGCGATGTGAAACATACTCTCGCCGCAAAAAACACCGCCTGCATCTACGCCGTAGAGGCCGCCAACGAGGTTGCCGTCTGCGTCCCAGGTCTCAACACTATGTGCCGTTCCCGCCACATGATACTCAGTAAATACATTGATAAATTCGTCTGTTATCCATGTCCCGGGTTGGTCAGGGCGTTTCATTTTTGAGCAAGCCTTGATCACGCTGCCGAAATCTTTATCTATTGTGTGAGTATACCGCCCCGAACGCCTTTCTTTTTCGAGGCTTCGCGGGACGTGGAGGTCCGAGAATTCGATGATCGCTCTCGGATCGGGACAATGCCAGGGCAAGGGTATTCCCGGCGTGTGCCAAGGGAAAATGCCTTTACGATAAGCGTTTTGGAGATTTTTAATAGTTAGTTCACCGCCTAAATAAACTATTCCATCCGCCGGATAAAGATAATTACCCAAACGGAACCATTCGGCATATTCGAAATCTCGCGGATCGGGAAAGTCGATCAAGGACATAAGACATTTTTACCACAGAGCGACAAAAAAGACGCAGCGATAATGAGACGCAGAGACGCGGGAGGAAAAATCTCTGCGTCCCGGTGTCCCGCCTTCTCTTTGTCTGAACTCAGACTACTTTCGACTTCCACTTCCCACGTCTGAAAAGCAGACCGCTTGCGATCGCCAGCAGCGAAAATGCGATCGTGATCGCCCAAAACACGCCGTCCGGCCCCATGTTGAAATAATAAGCGAGCGTGTACGCCGCCGGTATTTCAAACACCCAAAATATCAGCAGATTGAGATAAGTAGGAGTCCAAGTATCACCCGCGCCATTGAATGCTGTTTCGAGAACCATCCCCAAACCATAGAATGCAAAGCCGTATGCGATGATGTGCAGGGCAGAGGTTCCGTAACGCAAAACTTCGGGTTCTTTTGTAAAAATGCCGATGATCTGATGCGACAAGAATATAAATATCATGCCCACGCAGAAATAGAACGCGGCATTGAACCAAGCTGCTTTCCAGACAGATGCCTCAGAACGATCAGGTTTTCCGGCACCGAGATTTTGACCGACGAGCGTCGCAGCCGCGTTACTCAGGCCGAGAGCTGGCAACAGTGCGAACATAATAATACGCAGCGTAATGCCGTATCCGGCAAGAGCCGAGCTGCCAAAAACAGCGACGACTCTGACAAGTGCGCTCCAGCTTGCGGTTGCGATCAGGAATTGAAAAACAGCTGTGGATGATAGCTTGGCGAGTTTCCACAGCAGGCTGGGATCAAACCGCCAGCTTTCGCGGCTGACGTGTATGCGGCCGCCGCTTCGAAACAGATTCCACGCGGCAAACAGCACACCGCAACCACGCCCGATGGTTGTGCCGACCGCAGCTCCGGTTACACCCAATTCCGGAAAGAATCCAATGCCAAAGATAAAGCATGGCGACAGAATAATATTCAATCCGTTTGCCAGCAAAAGTACACGCATCGCGACCGCCGCATCGCCTGCTCCGCGAAAGATCGCATTAAGCAAGAAAATAAAAACGATGACCGCGTTTCCGCCGAGCATGACCCGCATAAACATCGTTCCGTGCTCGACGACCTGTGGTTCTGCTCCGAGAGCAGCGAGTATATGCGGCGCAAAGATCAACCCTAGTGCGCTAATAAACAGCGAAACAATCACGCCGAGATAGATAACGTGAGCGGCTGTTTTTGCGGCTTCCGGCTCGTCTTTCTCACCGATTCGCCTCGCAACAGTAGCGGTCGCACCTATCGCAAGACCAAATGCTGCGGCGTAGATCAAAGCCAATATCGATTCCGTCAGTACAACTGTCGCGACAGCATCGGCACCGAGTTTGGCAACAAAGAAAATATCGACGATCGCAAAAAGGCTCTCACCGGCCATCTCTAGGATCATCGGAACTGCGAGAATAAAGATCGCCCTTCCTATTGGCCCCTCGGTGAAATCACGGCTCGATCCGCGCAAAGCCTCACGCAGGATCGCCAAAGGCGAATTATCGACCGTCTCCGCAGACGGATTTTCAGAATTATTAGACATAAAAATTGACCTAAAAAGAAAGCTAAAGACACACGAACGGTGCCGGGGAAAGCTCGCATCTAAGGCTCAATGAGCACAAGACACGAACAATAATTCTGAGGATCGCTTAGCGGATGGTCGGCTTCATAGTTTTTCGAATGTAGCGCATTTGAACAGTAAATGTAAACCCTAGTCAGTCGGCCTTACACGCGGATTTGCTATAATTATTTGTTGGAATAGAGATGAAGATAGCGGTAGCAATGAGCGGCGGTGTCGATAGTTCGGCGGCAGCAGCATTATTAAAGGAGCAAGGCCACGAGTTGGTCGGCTTTACGATGCAGCTGTGGAATCAGCGTCGGGGGATCAGCACGGATGAAAACGGCGACCCTTTGCCGTCACGCTGCTGTTCGCTCGATGACGTCTATGACGCTCGGCGTGTTGCTGAGGGATTAGGATTTCCGTTCTACGTTTTGAATCTTGAGC
>JAYVOS010000336.1:0-4797 GCA_043757775.1 Chloracidobacterium sp.
ATCCTCTGTTCGTAAAGCTATGATTTATTGTCAATGTTTCGAGCCAAGATGAGTTTCCGACAAAAGTTAGTAAATGTCAACTGAAAATCCGACAAAAAACAGTAATTTGTTATTTATTTCGAGACTTGTCGAACTTTTAGGCTCTGACAAGCCTGCAATTATTGGACGAAAGTTAGAAATTGATTATCAATCAGCGAAGAATTATTTATCCGGACGAAAGCCAAATGCGGACATATTGGAGCGTATTGTCGAAAAAACAAACGTCTCGCTGAACTGGCTGCTGATGGGACACGGTCCGAAATATGTGAAGGACGAGGCGTTCGATCTGGAGCGAACCATCGAACGACATGATGCCTGGACGGACGTGCTGCGTGACTGGTACGAGTTTGAAGGTGCGACGATGCCAAACACACAGGGTGCGAGTTTTATGGGCGGATGGAAATCATTTGATAAGCAGCAGAAGATAGATGCGATCAGGGATTTCAAAAAATTTCTCGACCTGATCAGGGACGAATAAAAATGCAGTGCTTCCTCGAAAAAATCGCTGCCCTGAAATGCGGATGGAATGAACGTCCGCTAGACGAGGCCGCGTTTTACAAGCTCTGCCGAAAGCATAAGATCAGGGTCAAACAGATGCCGCTCTCGGTCGAGGGATTTTATAACTGCTGCAAAGGCAAGCACCATATCGCCCTCAAGCAAGGACTGGCTACTTTTCGTGAGTCATTTGTAATGTTTCACGAATTTGCTCATTACCTGATGCACTCGCCGAGTACGGACGCGACAGAAAGCTTTTGCGGGTCGATGACCTATACACGCGACGAGCAGGAAGCCGACGCATTTGCATACTGCGCGTTACTGCCGCTGCAGCTGCTAAAGACCCGCGACGGCATGGAGCTGGCGGACATATACGGGATTACTTTTTTTATGGAGAGGCTGGGCGTGTATGAGCGATACGGAATCTAACGGTAATAAATTGATCGATGCTGAAAAGATCGAGCGGCTCCGTGCTATATTTGACCCCGAACGAAAGATCGAAACAGACGATGATCTGATCGAATTGGCAAAATTGGTGGAGGACGAATCTGATGAAAGCGATACTTGGATTGATGATGATCTCGATTTTGGCCCTGACTCTTAACGCACAGGGCGATTCGAAAGATGCCAAAAAATTGGCGAAAGAGCAGGAAAAGGCCGCAAAAAGGGCTGTCGAGCAAGCGAAGCGGGACATGACCGTTGACTTTGTCCAACTTATAAAATTCCCGATGCAATATCTCAATCGCCCAGCATTACGCCTTGAACGTGTGGCGATCACCGATATTCAACCTTATCGAGATGGGGCTGACACGTACTATCCAATCGCTCTATCCAAGGAAACCGAAAGCACCAGGGCATTTCCGTTGTCGGATCGATTAACGTTCATTTCAGACATAACAATGGCACAGCAATTGGTCCAGCATATTCAGGGGATGCGATCTGGAGGCATTTGGCCTGCTGATTTCAACCCTGTGGCGGATGTTTACTTTCAAGTATTGCAAGGGGATTTGCCAAACGGCCAACGCTACTACATTGCCCGCGTAGATTGTGTTGGTGTCTATGGGTTTATGTCCAAGCTTACGAACTACGGGAAATGTGACTGATTAAGCTTAAAAGCCTGCTTTTTAAACCACCAGATATGACGGGTTTTTGGTGGTGTTCAGTATTAGGCGGCGAGTTTGTGTTGACGGGACTGCTGCATCTGGAGTATAAAAGCGTTTAGGCTGGATGTGTAGATGTACCAGTTTCGGCCGCGGCCGATCTGCTCGCCTTCGAGAGTGCCGTCTTCGAGCCAGGTGTAGATCGTGATGCGATCAGGAACCGGCTGAAAGATCTTAGCAAGCTGATCTTCGACGAGGCTCAATTTGAGCAGCGGGTCGAAGTTCGGGAGCGGCATTTGGTACATCTGGTTCACGCCTAAACACTAAAACACTTAAATCACAAAAGTCAACTGTTTTGTAAAGGACGCCTAAAACGTCCTATTTTTGTGCGCGCAGGTCGGGCAGTCTAGTGACTGACCGAAGTCGATCCTCAAAGAAAATACTTGGGGCCGAGGTCAAAACATAGATCACGGTCCCGTTTTTTTATGTCGAAAGCACAAAACCAATCTGATGTCGTTGCCAAGGCCGAACGGTGGGCAACGCTCAAAAAGCAGATCGCCGTAATTGACGCGGCTCGCGAGAAAAAACTTGCACCGGTCGAAGCTAAGATGCGGGCGATCGACGTTGAGTTTGACGCACAGATCGAACCGATCCAGAAAAAGGCAGACGCGTTTGAGACTGAGGTGCGCGAGTGGCTCGAAAAACAAAAGAAATCTGTAACGGTCGAAAGCAAGAGTGCCGTGGTGGAGATCGTTCACGGGACCAAACTTGCCGACCGAAAGGCGGATGTTAAAAGGTTCCTGAAATTTGCCAAGACAAAAGGCGATGCGGTTTACGACTGTCTGACGGTCGCCATCGCTAAAGCAAAAACGCTAATCGGCGAAGCGGAGCTCGACAAGATCTCAGAGCGCGGTAGCGTTCCGACCAAGACGGTGACCCTTAAATTGAAATAAAAGTTTTTGCCACGAATCGACACGAATAAGAATTTTTATAGATGAGCTATACCGAAGCACAAGCGAAGTTGAAGGCTGATCAGATCTGGAAGCGATTTTCCGTGCTGATCCATTTGGCGTGTCGGAATTCGTCGGTGCCGGAGACCTTTCTGGGCGGTTTTATCGGTGTCGAGGCCGGTGTGAAGCATGGCGGACAGATCGACCCATCGGCAAAAAGATTTGAGAGGGGCGTATTTCACAAGCTGACGGCCGTGCGCGACGGGCTGATGCATTCGTGGAGCGGAATCAAAACGGCAGACCTTGCGGGGATGTCCGATGACGCAATCACAAACTTCGCGACAAGCTGGGGACTGACGCAGATCATGGGCTGGCATCTGGTCCACAACCTAAAAGGCACGATCGAAGACTTGCGCGACCCGGACAAGCATTTGACGTACGCAGTGCAGCTGTTGGGGATCACTGCCGGGCGATATCTGAAAGCAAAAGATTTCGGGTCGGTACTTCGTATCTGGAATTCGGGTTCGGCAAACGGCAAGACGTACGACCCTGACTATGTCGCGAATGCGATGGCGGTCAAGGCTGCCTACGCCGCGATCGTTGAGACTCACGGCTACGAGTCGCAGACAAATTCGGCGGTTGAAGTTCCCGCAGTTAGCCAGCCAGATCAAAAACCTGCCGAAAACTCTGCCGATGAGCCTACAGTCGCCCCACCGATAGTTGAGGCTCAGCCGCCGATTCAGAACGCCGAAAACATTACCAATGTCTCGACGGGCGATAAAACGGTGCCGGATAACTTCGTGCCGGAGGACAAAATAGTCAATGCTCCGGCTAAAGAGGGCTCGACGCAGCAGGCGGCGGCGATGACGATCGGCGGTTTCATCGTTCCAACATTCATGGTCGGGTTTATAGCGGCCGTGAAATCAGCGATCACGAACGGGTTTATATCGGCGGACCAGATCGGTTCGGTGGTGATCAATTTTATTAGCGGCAACTCGAAATTTGTGTTGGCCGGCCTCGGCTTAGTGGTCGGCGGAATGATGCTCAAAAAGCTCTACAAGCAGATCACGATGTGGCTGACGATGTACATTGCGGCCCGTGCAGATATGCACAACGTGACGGTGAAACCGCAGTAAGGGGATATCAGTGAATGTTTTTACAGGCAGATGCAGCTCCCATTTTGTCACCGTGGCTTTCACCGGGGTTTTTAGTTCCGACAGCGATAGCTGTGGTCGGGTTTATTGCCTGGCTGATCCGGCTTGAGTCGAAAGTCAACGGCATGGATAAATCAATGACGCGCATAGATCTGTCGCTCGAAGAGGGCTGGAAAGATTTTGACGGGCACCGTAGAAATGAAGGGATCCACTTTAGCCAACGGCTGGCGAACGAGGTTGAAATGCGGCAGAAGGATCGCATGGACCGGATGCAGACGGACATCCAGGAGATCAAGACATTGGTACGGGAGATCGCAGCGAAATGACAAATGTGCCGCTCAAAACAGTGATCTCCGACGCATGGATCGATCTTTCATCGGCACAAAAATTTATAATGTGCGTCGCGGTATTGGCGGTTTTTGGTATCGTCTCGGGCAGCTTGCTCGATTCGTTCCGGTCGCGGCAGGAGACGAAGGTTTATGAAGCACAGGCGGCGGAGGCAGAGAGAACCAAGAACGAAGCCCTAACAAAAGCTGCTGATATTGCTCAGACGGTAAAGGTGCGAGAAGAAGAGCTCGCGAAGCTAGTGGAGAAACGTGATGTTAAAAACGGTGAAGTTAAACAAAGTCGTGATGCTGTCAGTGCTGCTCGTGCTGACTATGAGCGGGCTGTGCGGGCCAGGCGTCCGGACGCTCCCAGCTCAGACGAGCTCTGTCGTGAGCTCGCAGCCGCAGGCCACGCCTGTCAGCCCCGTTAGTTCGCCGACACCTGATGCCGACGCAGGGTTGCGTGCAGCGTGTGCGGATGCTCTCGATGAGCTGAAAGCGGCGAGGAAATTGATAGCTACGCAAGATGCCGCACTCGGCAAAGACGCGGAGCTTGCCGGGCTGCAGTCGCAGGTCGAGACGGGACTCAAAAATTTAAGGGCTTTGGATGGCGAGCAGAAAGCCGAACTTTACAAAGCTGTTGACGCAGCCAACCGGGAGATCACGGCGTTACGCGCAGAAGTCGTCGTTTTGAAAAAGCAGCGGATGACGTTTTTGAAAAAGGTCGAGTATG
>JAYVOS010000337.1:0-4726 GCA_043757775.1 Chloracidobacterium sp.
TCAAATCGTTACGATCTCCAATACTACCGACCAGACGACCATATGCGGATGGTCTAATTGATATCTGGCAGTCGAAGGATGGAGAGTTAGCCGCAGACATCAATGAGGGAAGAATCCTCCTTGGAGAAACGGATGATGTCCTTTATATATTCGGCGAACAACGAGGGTCAGACAGTATAAAGCTTGTATTCGAGGCCTTAAATACTACTGGTCCCGCAACTTCAAAGACACTTGGTCGTGATGTAGCAACTTGCGCCTTGGTCGTCGAAATGTTTTCTGACATAAAATACGACAACGCAAAAGCCGAATCCAAATATTTCACCGAAACCCGCTTCACAAAATCCGGCATGGAGCGAAAGACCACATCCGATTTTGGCTTTATCGGGGCGATCATTGCTCAAATAAACCAAGATTAGTTTTTAAAGCAAAGTCGCAAAGTCGCAGAGCCGCAAAGGAAGAAAATAAATATCTTGGCGTCTTTGCCGCTTAGCGTCTTTGCGTTAAAAATTCTTATTTCTTGGCTGCTCGTTTTAATTTTCTAATATTTTTTGCGATCCAGAGCTCTGCTTCGTCATAAAAGGCGAATTTCTGCTCGTCTTTTTTGAATGCGGCGGTGTGGTTGTAGCGGCGGTTATTGACGTGTTTGGTCGGATGATGGATGTGGAGCATTTCGTGAAAGACGACGTATTCGACCACATATCGCGGGGTGCCGAGGGTGTCGAGCGAGATGCTGATAGCGATGTGCCCGTGAGTCGCGTCGTGATGGCCCAGAATGCGATAGGTCTTTTTTGCTGACCAAGTAAGGACGGGTTTGGGGATCGTGTTGTGAAAATATGACGTATTTAGTCGTTCGAATATCTCGTCGAGGTCATAAACAGCGCCTTTTGATGTCGTGACGACCTTGCGGCCGCGGTCGCGTTTGTTGTCGGCGGCTTTTTCGCGGATCTCGGTGCTTTTGACGTATTTTGAATAGACCTCGCGGGCGCCGGCCGGTATCTTTTTTCGCAGTAATTTGCCGATCAATATATAAGCGAGCCCTTTGTGGCTATTTAGCGGCATCTCGCGACAGATCTCGCCGATGCGGATGAAAATACCGCCTTCGCGGATGCGGATCGTGTGATTTATGCCGACATATGGGTAAAACGAAACGGCGATCACGGGCATGTTTCGCTTAGGGTCGTACCAGCGAAAAGCCTCCTGGTATAGTTCTCGAATTTGATCTAACTCGGCCAGACTGATGTCTCCTATTTCTGTTAACTCTGTGTGATTATCTTTCTATTCTCTGTGTTAAAAATCTTAAACACAGAGGTCACAAAGGGAAGACACCGAGGCCACAAAGAATGTTTTACAAAGTTTAACGAATAAATCTTGACATAACCGTATCACGGAAGTTATTCTTTTAACTGGGAAAAGAATACCGCCAAGAGGCAGTATGCATCAAACTCGCCCAACAACAAGATGCTTGACCGCGATCCCGGCCATAGAATTGAGAAAAACGTAGATTTTCCCGATTCACGCGCTCAGGTAATACTCACAGCCATTATCAATGAACACTTCGTCACGGGCGAACCTGTAGGTTCGAAAGTGCTTGCAGAAAAGTTTACCAACGCATCGGGTTTGAGCTCGGCAACTATTCGCAACGTGATGGGTGAACTGGAAGAACTGGGGATGCTCGAGCAGCCTCACACCTCCGCCGGACGCGTTCCGACCGATAAAGGCTACCGTTTCTACGTTGACAATCTGTTAGGCGTCCTGAGTATTTCAAACGGCGATCTGCACCGAATAGGTTCAGAATACGGTTTGAATCCTTTTGATACTTCGGACACGCCCGACCGTCTGATGGAGCGAACTTCGCATTTGCTCTCTGCTCTTTCTAATAATGTAGGCATCGTGGTATCGCCGTCTTTGGCGAGTGATCGCCTGCAGCATATCGAGTTTGTCAATCTTTCTGACAACCGAATTCTTGTTGTGTTGGTTTCGGCCCCGAACATCGTGCACAACAAGATAATTCGCCTCAACGTTACTTTTCGACGAGAGGAGCTCGAGCGGACGGCTAATTACCTTAACGCTGAGTTTGCCGGAAAGAGCCTGGCTGAGATCCGGTCGGAGATAATGTCTCTGATGCATCAGGAGAAAGCCCTTTTTGACAAATTGCTTCAAACGGCTGTGATCCTGTGCTCCGAGAGTATCGAAGGCGAAGGCGACCGGCTGGGCGAAGTTTTCGTGGACGGCACGTTGAATATCTTATCGAAAAGCGATTTTGCCGACCTCGAACGCCTACGCGAACTACTTCGCACAATAGGCGAAAAGTCGCGGCTGATGCAGATCTTGACCGAGTGCATCGAGCGTGACCAAGCGGCCAAAGGTAATGTTCAGGTAATGATTGGCACTGAAAACCGCACACCGTCGTTTCAAAACTGTACGCTGATATCGGCTCCGTACCGGATAGGCAACAGTTCGGCGATAGGAACATTGAGCGTCTTAGGGCCGACCCGAATGGAATACGCGAGAATGATCTCAATCGTCAGTTACGTCGCCCGCACACTTGAAAAAATGATGTCCACGGACATTTCAAAAAATTAGGCTATCGCGGTTGAACTGCCGTCCAACTGCTGACCCATGAACAATAAAGACCAAATTCAAATGCCCGAAGAGTCTCTCGAAGAGATCGATATGGACGCGACCGCGTCTGTAGATGATTTCATCAAGGAGCTCGAGGCAAAAGAAAAAGATCTGCACATCACGGCTGATATGACGATCGAGATCGAGCAATCAGAATACGATCCTCGGCTCACGCCTGATTTTGTGCAGCAGGAACTCGGAACACCTCTGTGTGATCCGGCGTCGCAAGGGTCGAAAACTCGTATTTATGAACTCCAAAACGAGGTCGATTCTCTTAAAGAGAGACTTATAAGCCTCAAGACCGAGCGAAATGACGTTCAGGAAAAATCGGACCGTCGGCTTAAGGATTTTGAGAGTTACAAATATCGCATGGATCGCGAACGCCGTGGTGCGTTCATCGATCAGATCAGTAATCTCGCCCAGCAGATGCTGCCTGTGCTCGATAATCTCGACCGTGCGCTCGACTCGGTCGAAAAACTTTCGGCAAAAAAGAGTGACGATTTTCAACAGTTTTACGACGGCATTGTGCTCGTCAATCAGCAGGTGAACGAGGTATTTTCGGACATGGGCGTGCAAGAGATCGCGACGGTCGGCGAGACGTTTGACCCCAATTTTCACGAGGCTGTCGCCGTCGAAGAAAACCCGGAATTGCCGCCGAATAGCATCACCGGTGAAATGCTTCGCGGTTACCGCATCGGCAATCGCGTGATACGCCATTCGATGGTCAAGGTTACGACCGCACCGCCACGGCCTGCAAAAGCCGCTGCAAATGACGAAGAGCCGCATGTAAGCAATGCTCCCCACGCCATTGACGACGCTGTTCATGCGTCGATCCCCGAACCCGCAGACCTCCTACCGGACCCCACAGACATTTCGGATCTCGAGGCTCTATTCCCCGAGTCCGAATAGCCGACACCGGCACGAGCACAGACCAAGGAACCACAAGATTATGGGCAAAGTAATAGGCATCGATCTCGGCACGACCAACTGCTGCGTTTCCGTTTTGGAAGGCGGAACGGTCCAGATCATTTCGAATAAAGAAGGCGGCCGCACAACGCCATCCGTCGTCGGGTTTACCGATAAAGACGAGCGTCTCGTCGGCCAGATCGCCAAGCGTCAGGCAGTGACAAACGCCGCCAATACGCTGTATGCCGTCAAGCGTTTGATCGGACGCAAATTTGAGTCGCCTGAGGTCGAAAAGATGCGTACGACAGTGCCTTTTGACATCTGCAAGGCGCCGAATGGCGACGCCCACATTCGTGTGCTCGACCGCATTTACAGCCCGCCTGAAATCTCGGCGATCGTGCTCCAGCGTCTGAAACACGCTGCCGAAGAATTTCTCGGCGATAAGATCACCGAGGCGATCATCACCGTGCCGGCATATTTCGACGATATGCAGCGTCAGGCGACGCGTGACGCAGGTAAGATCGCGGGCCTTGAGGTCGAACGCATCATCAACGAGCCGACGGCCGCTGCCCTCGCCTACGGTTTCGGTAAAAACAAGAATGAAAAGATCGCGGTCTATGACCTCGGCGGCGGAACATTTGATATCTCGATACTCGAGATCAACGACGGTGTTTTCGAAGTGCTTTCGACATCCGGAAACACATTTCTCGGTGGCGAAGATTTCGATCACCGCATTATTGATTGGCTAGTCGAAGAATTTCAGACCGAGCATAACATCGACCTTCGCAATGATCGCCTTGCACTCCAACGTTTGAAAGAAGCCGCTGAGCGTGCTAAATGTGAGCTGTCGAGCGTTGCCGAGACGACTATCAGCCTGCCGTTTATCGCTGCAGATCCGTCGGGACCTAAGCATATTAATTCGACCTTGAGCCGCGATAAGTTCGAAGAGCTTGTCAAAGATCTGGTCGAAGGTTCGGTCGAGCCGTGTCAGAAAGCTCTGTGGGACGCCAAGCTCCAGCCGTCTGATGTCGATAAAGTGATACTCGTCGGCGGACAGACACGCTCGCCGATCATCGCCCGCACCGTCACCGAAGTTTTTGGCAAAGAGCCGTCGTCTGAGATCAACCCGGACGAAGTCGTCGCGATGGGAGCCGCGATTCAAGGCGGCGTTCTGACGGGCGATGTTAAAGATATCGTC
>JAYVOS010000338.1:0-4700 GCA_043757775.1 Chloracidobacterium sp.
ATCGCGTTGCCCGCCTTGCGAACGATCGACGGAATATGGATCTCTTCCTCATCTTTTTTCTCCTCGGCTTTTGGTTCGTCAGCGAGCTTTTTATTCTTATCAACTCGCTGAACTGCCGTGAGCAATTCGCGGACAGTCTGAACCTCGTTCAGCGTATCGGGTGAAGCAACACGTCCACCGGCGTCCTCGACCGCCGCCTGGAGCTCGACGAACATTAACGAGTCAAAGCCAAGATCAGCGAGTTTGTCCTCCATCACAACATCAGACAGCGGACGATTGGAGACACTCGCGACGATCTTGCGGATCCAGAGAGCATTATCATCGCCCTTGGTCTCGATGACGGTTTTTACCTTTGACCTCGCACGGTCTTCGAGCGTTTGCAGCATCTCGACGACCTCGGGCCGCTTGACCTTTCGAGTTGCCGTCCTCGGCAACTCGAACGGCGTTATGTGCAAAACCTTGACGCGTTTGAAAAACGCAAGACCCGCCGAAACCTCACGAAAATGCTGCTCGATCTGCTTATTGACCTCGCTGCGAGAGAGTGCGATGTCGTGTTCGTAATCCGGCACGACCAGTGCCGCGATCTTTTCGCCGCCATCGTCATCAGGCAGCCCGACGACGCTCATCTCTTTGATGAACAGCGACTTACCGTAATGATCCTCGATCTCGTCCGGGTAGATATTCTTGCCGTTCGAATCGATTATTACGTCTTTCGAACGTCCGACAATGAACAGATTTCCGTCTTCGTCAAGCCGTCCGAGATCTCCCGTTTTCAACCAACGATCCGTCAACACGGCATCGGTCGCTTTTTCGTTATTGTAATATCCGACCATCACGTTCTGTCCGCGCGCATATACCTCGCCGACTCCTTTCTCGTCCGGCGATTCGATCTTGACCTCGACGCCCGGAAGAGGTTTACCGACGCTGCCGCGAAGCAGTTTATTGCCAGGACGGGCCACCGTCAAAACAGGCGACGATTCGGTCAGGCCGTAGCCCTCAAGAACCATAAACCCAAGCCCGTGCAGGTCTTTTTGAACTTTTTCACTTAGCGCCGAGCCGCCGGAGATCAAGTAACGCATCTGCCCACCCAACCCCTGATGGATCGGAAAAAAGACGATCGGGCCTAGATTAAACGGCGTGTTGTCACGTATCCAGGCGTTGAACTCGATGACGTTGTCCGCCAAATCGGCGATCCAATCGCCGCGTTCGCGAAGCCGCGTTTTGATTCTGCGATGAAGCATTTCCCACAAGGCAGGCACGCCGACCATGCCTGTAACGTGACTGTTTTCCATCGTCCGCGACAGGTCCTCAGCGGTCAGCTCGTTGAGATATGTTATCTGGGTTCCATTCGAAAACGGCGTCAGAAATCCAGCCGAAAACTCGAATGTATGATGCATCGGCAGCACGGACAGCACGCCATCGGTGATGTCCATATCGAGCACCGACGAGAGCATCGAGATCATGTTTACGAAATTTTTGTGCGACAACATCACCGCTTTCGGCGTGCCGGTCGTGCCGGATGTGAAGATCAGCGACGCGATATTATTCGAATGTATCTTTGCCGGAAGCAGTGCGTTTCGTTTGGCTTCCTCGGTCTCCGTCTGCATCGCGAAAACGTCGTCGAACGTCCAAACAGCGACCGTTAACCCGGCAGCTTTTAGCTTTTCGTCGATCTCCGGATTATCGTCCGCGAGCTTTGGACTAACTATAATTGCCGACGCCTCACCCGCTTTGGCAAACGCGACGATCTCATCCACGGTCGAAGCCGGATCTATCGGAATGGCCGTCGCACCGGATTTCAGAATGCCAAAATAGGTCATTCCCCATTCGGGCATGTTGTTTGAAAACAGTATAACGCGGTCGTTGTGCTTGATACCGTTTGTGGCAAGAAAACCGTCAGCACGCAGCGTCAATTCGCGAACGTCCTCAAATGTATATTGTTCTTTGCGGCCGTCGCGTTCGATACGCATCGCGACCCGCGTCGGGAAACGCTTGACAGACGTGTCGAACAGGTCGAGCAGATCTTTGTATGTATAAGAGCGCTTTTCGACGGCTTTCAGCTCTTCTTCGAGTGTAGGCAGCACCCATTTTCGCATCCCGGGAAAATGCACATTGAGCCAGTAGTCATACCAATCGAGCTGCTCAGGATACCACGGCAACAGGTCTTTTTCTTTCTCTTTAATGACCGAATACAATGCCCGCACATTGTCCGAGCGGTACAAATACTCATTATCGATCATGAACGGTTTGAACATTGCAAACGCGTCCATCGTCTCTTTGGTCGTCTGCTCGAAAGACTCGACCGATTTCTTAAGGTCCGAAACAATGTTTCCGATACGCCCGCCACCCCAACGCGGGTTGGCACGGTCGAGCATCTTGTCGGCGTGCTTTGCGAGCTTGTTGAGCATTGGCGCCGAGGCAAGATGATAAGTACGATTGGTAACCGTTTGCGTCTCAACCATTCCAGCAAGTTTGTTCGCAAGTTTATTGCCCGTCTCTTTTTCCTCGAAATGTTGTCGTTTGTATAACCCAACGAGTCCGACGATCCGCTTCATATCGTTAGGGTTCGAATCGCCCGACGACGCCTGAAACACAAGCGGCGGTTTGTCATCAACCAGTGCGTTCATCGTTGCTGCGAGTATCGCTCCCGAGACCATATCGACGGGGATAATATCGAGGATCAACTTTTCATTGACCGGAATTATCGGCTGACCGCGAAGAGCAATAAGGATCAGAGGGGCGGTTGTTGTAAACCCTTCGTTCCAACCGGGGAACGGATATTGATTCGAGGATTCCACAATACTGGGACGCACGAGGATCTTTACAATGTCGTCCTGTGAAGCGATGATCTGCTCGGCGAGCGATTTCGAGTAAGTGTAAATATTCGTCCAGCCCCAATATTCGGCCCGCTCGGCACCAAGCTCGGTCGTTCGCTCACGAACCCACATCTTGCGTTCACGGAATATGGCTGACTTCAGATCCGCTTCGTCGTCCGGATCGCGGCCTTCTTCGATAAACCTGCAGCGAGCAAACTCACGAAACTTAGCGTGCTGAACGGCGTCATCGGCCTCTTGTCTCGCTTGTTCTGACAAACGAGCACAATCCTCGACCTCGCGGTTAACGTCAAACACTGTCCCGACCAGCTCGTCCTTTCGCGGAAAATACCCGACAACCGGCTCATTTTCCCAAATTGGCCCCGAACGCTTGCCCGCAACGAAACAAGTCGAAACATGCACCAGACGCGGCTTTTTCATCATCCGGGCCATTTTGATAATGTTGTTCGACCCGTTGATATTAGTGCGCAACGCCGACTCAAGCGGCGGGTTAAAAGTCACGTTTCCGGCACCATTTATGATGATGTCCGTGTCACGCATTATCTTTTTCGCTTCTTTTTCGTCGAGGCCGAGATACTCATTTCCGACATCGCCATTGACCGGCACGACCTTGGACTTAATAAAATCCTCAAACCCGTCGCCGTACTTCTCACGCAGCGGATCAAACGTCGGCGAGGTCACGATCGACGTCCAAAACCGAATCCTCGACTCATTAGCATCCCGCGCCCGCACCGTCGCATACACCTTTCCGATATCCGGAAAATTATGCAGCAGCATCGACAACGTAACCTTCCCCACAAAGCCCGTCCCGCCGATAAAAAATATCTTCTTACCCTTAAATATTTCTGTTGGTGATAGTTTCATTGCTAACTAATCAGTTACATTACACAACCCAATGATCGGCTGATGAAGCATTGTGATCTCGGCGGAGCGGCCCATATACGATCTCGCCATGGCGATGGCTTCGGTTAGGTTGTCGGCGCGTTCCCAGCCGAGCATTTCGGGGACGTGGGCGTTTTCGGCACCGGCGACTATGACGTGGCCGATGTGCTGGCGGCCGTTTTCGCCCCAATACCACATGAAAAACGGATGCGCTCCGTGATACGCGTTCCCGCGTCGGTACATCTCGATGTAGGCCGGATTTGACGCAAATTCGCGTTCGTATTTTTCACGAAGATAGAATGCGTCGCGCGATTCCGGCAACAAGCGATGAAAAAATTCGATATACGACGGATGAAAGTTATGGTCAAACTCATCAAAACACGGATGCGTAATGATCATTACGCCGCCCTTCCTGAGCAAAGGCTTATTCCGATACATATTAAAGTGATACCCAAGCGCCATCACCTGCACGAGCAGCGGATTGAGCGCCGAATAGACGTTGTACGGTGAAATATCAGGGATTCCCGAGATCAGGATGTCGCACTGACCTTTGACCGGAATCTCGTATTGCTGATAATTTTTTTCGAGAATTTTCTCGTGAACCGGTTCCGTCTTGCCGGCGTAACAAGCGATCAATTCATACTGAGCCGGGATCGCGTGGAGCATTTTACGGCGCGCGGCACGCGGCATTTTTGAGAATGTCTTTGCCATCACTTCCCATTTCATTCGGTCGGAGAACGAAAATTCGTCCTCGTTCCGCGTCAGGATATCGTAGCCCTCGGGGAACATCTTGTTGTTGATCGCCGTCTCGATGTGAAAGACCTTGCACTGCTCGTCAACCAATTTACCAAGCCGCACGACCTTGTGATTAAGTTCCGAAGCCGGCGGATCCATGTAGGAATGCGAATCGCGGATCGTCTGCGGTTCGTGATGAGCACGCAGAGATTCGTAATCGCACAGCCCGACCGCGACCGATTTGTGGCC
>JAYVOS010000339.1:0-4696 GCA_043757775.1 Chloracidobacterium sp.
GTCCGAACCAAGAGCAAGCACAGCACCCGAATCAAGCAGCGTGCGAAACGCGTATGTTCCCTTTAAGCGTTTCTCGTCAAGCCGTTTCCATGCCCAGCGTCCGTCGTCAATAATATGCAGCGGCTGCATCGATGCGACAACTTTTAATTTCCCGAAACGAGGTATATCCTGCTGCCGCAAATGCTGTGCGTGCTCGATACGAAAACGCCGGTCACGCGGACCGTTTACCTTTTCCGCATTTTCGTAATAATCGAGTACGGTTGCGTTAGCACGGTCGCCGATAGCGTGGATATAGACCTGCAGTCCGGCCTTGTCTCCATCAACGATGTTTTGCTTCATCGAGCCATCCGAAACTGGTTCACGCGGAAGCCCGACTGATTTTGGATCGTCGAGATACGGATCGAAAAACCACGCCGTCGTCGAGCCAAGGCTGCCGTCCGCAAACCCTTTGAGACAACCGACACGCAGCATCGCATCCCCAAACGCGTAATGAATGCCCGCATTTGCCCAGCGTTTGTAATCGGTCAGCGGCGAGCAACCATAAACCCGTGTTTTTAATTTCCCTTGCCGCATTAGCTCTTGATAAACACCAATATCGGTCCCGGCGGACATATCCTGCACGCTCGTTACGCCGAGCGATGCCGCATGATCGGTCGCCGCCATGGCCGCCTCAAGTTTCTGTTCGAATGATGCCTCAGGTATCGAATTTTCGATATACCATTCTGCCGCGTCTTTGAAAATGCCCGTCGGATTTCCAGCCGCATCGCGGACGATCATACCGCCTGTGACATCTTTTGTATCACCATTCACATTCGCGAGCTTCATCGCCAGGCTGTTTGCCAGAGCCATGTGCCCGTCGAGACGGCTGACAAATACCGGATTGTCCGGCGTCGCGGCATCTATCATCGAGGCGGTCGGCAGGTTGTTAGGCGTCCAGTTTTCGTGATCCCACTGTCCGCCCAATATCCACCGTCCCTTCGGCAGCTTTGCAGCAAAATCCTTTATCCGCTGCACAAATTCAGCAGGCGATTTTGACGTTCGCAGATCGACCGACGAAAGCTGAGCACCAGTCTCCATAAAATGCACATGAGCATCATTGAATCCGGGCGTCACGAGCTTGCCTTTTGCGTCAATTACCCGCGTTTTTGCCCCGATCAGGCTTTTCGTATCAGCATCTGAGCCGACTGCAATGATCTTGCCATTAAGCACGGCGATGGACTGAGCAAGCGGATGTTTCGCATCCATCGTATGGATATTAGCGTTAGTAATAACCAGATCGGCAAAACCCGACTGTGCAAACAACGGTAAAACAGAAGCTGCACAATAAGCAGCCAAAGCGAAGATAACAGCGATCTTTTTCATAGTGAATTTAGTCAGATAAAGTGTATTCTTGATGAACGGTAATTATACCAATGAACGAAAAGATAATCCATATTTTAGGCATTGTTCTGGTCGCAAATAGTCTCTTGTTCACAGCGTTTTTGTATTGGACGGAACCGCGTTCGTTGTCTGAGGTTACAACCAAGGGCAGCGTCCTCGTCGGGACTTACGAGATTAACAAAGACGAGTTTGCTCGCGGCGTGATGCTTTTTAAGACAGATGACTTTATCGGTGCAAGGGTCGCTTTTGACCGCGCTGATCCCGAAAAGCGTGACGCAAACACTCAGTTTTACGCCGCTTACAGCTATTACCGACAGGGCTGGGGACGTGTATCGAATGACGACACGCTTTTCAAACCAGGTCTCGATGCTGTAAATCACGTCATCGCTCTCGACCCGAAATATCAGACAAACGACTTAACTTTGACAATGAAAACGCCGTCCGAATTGAAAAATGAACTCGAAGAAGGCCTTAAGATAACGCCGTCAGATTTTAACCCTTTGAAACTTGTGAGAGATCGAAAATGACCACGGCCCGCGAAGAAATAATTGATATAGAGTTTGAGGAATCGGAGCCGGGGCTGGAATCCGTTCGTGATGCCGCGATCTCGAAGACAGTTAAACCGAAAGCCGAAAACCGAAAGCCGCAGCTCATTTACATCTTTCTGCCGCTGATCTTTCTCGTTACGACTCTGCTCGGCGGGATGCGTCTGGGTGCCGCGGATAATGCATTTATTTTTCTAAAACCGGCTCTCGTCTGTCTGGTTTTTGCAGCGGTGATGATGATCCTGTTTTTCCGCTCGGGGTTGCTGCAGCTCGATGGATGGTTTGCCGAAGAGCTTTCGACACTGCAAAACATTGCGAATGCCGCAGTTTTGCTGACGCTGTTTGCTGCATCAACACAGCTTTTTAATTCGCTGCTGCCGGAAAATGGATTGCCATTGTGGGTCGTCGGGTTCTGCTTTTTCTGGACACTTTGGAACAATCTTTTCGCCGATTTTGACACCAAAAAACTTTTGCGCAGCTTGGGTGCGTTGTTCGGAATGGCATTCGTCACTAAATATCTGGTGCTGGCAAATCTGACCGCGACAGGCGATACGAGCCTGTTCCAACGCATATTTGAAAATCCGGCGAAAGAGGCTTTTACCTGGCTGCTCGATCTGCCGCGATATTCGGCTGGCACGGGTTACATCCAATTTTTCACGCTCTCTCTATATTTGATTGGACTATTTCTGACACCGCAATCGACACGAAAATGAAATTTATCATCGCCGCATTATTTACCCTAACACTAGCACTCACAACATTTGCCCAATCGCCTTCGAAAATATTGAAGCAAGCCGAAAAAGCTCTCGGCGTCTCTAGTGCTTTGAAAGCGATGCGATCGGCCACCCAAACAGGCTCGATAAAGCGTATTGCGGACGGAGCGACCGGACGTTATATTTATCAAACGTCGCAGCCAAATTTACTCAATATTAGCTATGACCTCAACGGTTTTGAGAACGAGACGGGCTACAACGGACGCTCCGGCTGGACTCGCGATTCGCGTGACGGACTGCAAACACTGACCGGAGCCGCGAGTGTCCATTTGGCTGTGACCGCAGGCTATCGAAACAATCTGTGGCTCAATGCAAAAAGCGAAAAATCTAAGATCACCGCCGACGGCCGGACAATGATCGACGACAAACCTGCCAATGTTGTCGTTATCACCACACCAAAAGGCGTCACCATAAAAGTATTTTTCGACGTTGCGACAGGGCTGCCTGTCCGAGATGAAATGCCAATGGGCAATGTCAATGCGATATCCAAATACGGAGATTATCGCGATGTCGGCGGCGTGAAACAAGCGTATTTCAAACGAGTTACGCTTGGCGATCAGGTCTATGAGATCAAAATTGATGACATCAAGACCAATCAACAGATAGCTCGTTCCGAGTTTGATTTTCCAAATATTTCGGGCCAGCCGCTTCCGGACATTCCGACACAATTAAAAGATCTCCAGGCCAACGAAGACAAGGTCGAGGCGATGCTCGACACCTATTCGTTCACACAAAAGAACATCAAACGGGAGCTTGGCAAAGACGGCATCTTGCGTGAAACCGAATCCAAAACGGAGCAATTGTCGTTTTATAAAGGCTATCGCATCGAGCGGACGATCGAAAAAAATGGCAAGCCCTTGAGCAAAAACGATCAGGAAGATGCCGACAAAGACGCTGCCAAACAGGTCGAGGAGATCGAGAAAAAGATCGCCAAAGCTAATGCCCAGGCCTTAAAGCAAAATGCGAACAGCACGCCGTCCGAAGACAGCCGTCGCATCTCGATCGCGGAAGTCCTGCGGGCATCAAAGCTGCTCAATCCGCGCCGCGAGCGTTTTCGCGGACGCGATGTGATCGTCTTTGACTTTGAGCCAAATCCTGCATTCGACATGAAAAATGCTAAAAGTATGCTGAAATTTTTTGGCAAAACAGCGGGCGTGATGTGGATAGACGAAAAGGATAAACAGGTCGCGCGGCTCGAAGCCGTGCTGTTTGAAAACCTCAATATCGGAGGTGGCGTCCTGGCAAAATTAAAAAAAGGTGCCACTTTTACGCTCGAAAAAGAGCGTGTCGGCGACGAGATATGGCTGCCGTCACAGGCGGATATTAACCTCTCGGTCCATGTCCTGCTCGTCAAAGGCATCGACGTAAATCAGGTCATTAAGTCTTACGACTATCGTAAATTTGAGACCGAGGTAAAAGATTCGAAGGTCGATGAGATCAAAAAACCTTAGTTTTTCAAAGGGATATCAATGGATTTACCATCACGGCGAACGCGGACGCTCTTGATGCCCGATCTGCTCCTGAACGAAGTCTTTTCAGTAACCGCCTGATCGTTAATCGTCTCGATCACATCACCAGCCTGCACGCCTGAGCGTTCGGCGAGGCTGTTTGCGGTCGGAGTTTCGACCTTCCAGCCATTTTCACCAAATGAACCTTTCGCCCCAAGTAGCGTGAGCACATCTTTTACCGGGATCTGCGTATTGCGGTAGATCTTGTGTCCGACACCGCTGGTCTCGTCAAACGACCCGCCGCCCGAACGAGCCACAGGGGCTGCAACAACAGGCTTTTTGACTTGCGTCTCGCTAACCAGCACAACGCTGTCCGGCTTTTTCACAGCGGCTATCTGCTCAGTCGAAGGAGCAGGAGCAACTTCGACCGTCAGCTGTTCCAACTGCGGAGCAGAAGTCATAGGAGCTACGACAACTGCCGGAACATACGCGTCCTTAGTCGAATAAATCGCATTAAATCCAAAATACGCACCGACGAGCAACAGCAAAA
>JAYVOS010000340.1:0-4676 GCA_043757775.1 Chloracidobacterium sp.
GACTGTTGTCTCGACTGCCAAAAATAAAAGACCGCACTCAGCGCCAAAAACGCTCCGATGATGGAGGAAAACCCACGCGTCTTTGCAACGACTTCCCAAGAGGAATTCGCCAGCAAATATGTAAGCACGATCGCCGCGAGCGAAGCCACGATCATTATTACTGGATATGTTGGGGCAACACGTCCGGCCGCTGGCCGAAGCTCACTTTCATCAGGATCGTTCATTATCGGGTGAATGGACGGAATTGGGATAAGACTGTGGGAATAATTCCCATATACAAAGATAACTTCTTTAGCGAAATTAAGTCAACATTTTTTATTTTCAGCCAATAAACATCGGCACTCTGACTTGAGCCCAGTTTAGCCTAAATTCAAGCAAAAAATATATTTTAAAATAGTGATATTTTTGTCATTTTTTAGTTGACTATTGCCTCAGCGATTACTATATTGACGTTTGCCTTGAATAAGAAAGAGTTCAAGGCAAAACGGCTGTGTTCCATCAGCCGAACCCCGGAAACGGGATATTTATATATTTATAATTCTTTGAGAAAATTAGGAGTCTTAATAAAATGACAAAAGTTATCGTACTTTCAACTGTTCTTGGTCTTAGTGCTTTGGGTATGGCTTGCGGCGAAGCTGCAAATACCAACGTAACCGTCAAACCGGCAAACAATTCCAACGCAATGGCACCGGTAAGCACACCGGCTCCGGTTAGCCCTGCTACACCTGTGGCAACTGCACCTGCTGGTAATGCAACCAACAAGCCGGCTGCTAATGCACCTGCCGCTAATGCACCGAAAGCAAATGCTCCGGTAGCATCGCCGACCAAGAAACCGTAACAGTTTTTTAGTTAGTGGATCAAAACTGAAAGCACTTTGTCCCAAGACAAGGTGCTTTCTTTTATTTATATCGGCGACAACTTCTTTGAAAAGTATATTTTTCGTATTTGGGAGGTTGACTAAATCTCGTTAAGACACTATATTGACCAATGTTCCGCTAATAAGAAAGATTTTGGAACAAGCGACTGTGCTTGCACGGTCTTCGGTAAATTAAATTAGATCTAATCTTTGAAGAAGACAGGAGAATCATCATGAAAAAAGTAATCGCACTATCAGCAGTTCTTGTTATGGGTGCTTTAGGAATGGCCTGCGGCGACTCAGCTGCTAACAATACGGCAAATAAAACAGCCGCTAACGCAATGAATACAGCGGCTAACGCTGCTAACTCGGCTGCCAACGCTATGGCTAACGCTGCTAACGCAATGGCTAGCCAGGCTAATTCGATGGCCAACGCTGCTAACGCAATGGCTAACAAACCTGCAAACGCTCCAGCTGCTAATGCAAATGCTAATGTTAAAAAACCGTAACAGTTTTTTACCAACATTTGAAAACGCACGTTCGTTCTAGACGGATGTGCGTTTTCTTTTTGCAATTGACTTAATTGCTCGTCCCAACTATATTGACGGTTGTCCGCTAAAATCGGGCAATTCGGAAATCAAATCTTTGAGAATATGTCAGGAGATCCAATTTTTATGAAAAAACTAATAGCACTTTCAGCAATACTCACTTTAGGAGCCATAGGAATGGCATGCGGCGATTCTGCTGCCAACAACTCCAACAAAGCAAATTCAAACGCCAATACTAAGGCTAATACCGTCGTCCCGCCCGTGGCGAATAACACGAGCGTCGGCAACGCTGCAAATACCGTTTCCAATACCATCGGAAATGCTGTCAACACGGTCGCAAACGCGGTTAAATCGGCAAACACCAATTCAAACAAACCGGCTCCATCGCCGACTAAAAAACCGTAAGTTTTCCGTATTTATAATAACTAGCCCGGGCGTTGATTCGCTCGGGCTTTTCGCCTTAGTTAATAAGCAAGCTCATCAATTCCACAACGGTTGTCACCGGCCGCTGACATACGAAATTCTCACAAACATACGCCTTCGCTTTGCCGTCAATCATCGCCCTTTCATTTAACAAGGACAAGCCGTCTGTTTCCGGTTTATCGGAATTAATAACCACCGCATTGGGTAAATAGCTTTCAAGAACCGTTCTTTCCAATTCATTGCCTTTCGGCCCGATGACAACTATCTCTTTCGTCTCAGCGAGATTAAATTCTAGTGCCGACAAAGCCCGCCCAAACCCTTGTGGATGTCGCCTTATCTGCGTCGCTGCCAATCGCAATACCGTCACCGCAAAGCGCTCATATTTCTCCTCGCCGGTGAGCTTTGCCAGCTTTTGTAAAACATCAGCGGCTACCGAATTACCCGACGGTGTCGCATTGTCGTAAAATTCCTTATTGCGGACGACCAGTTCCTCATGGTCATTAGATGTAAAGAAAAATCCCCCGTTATCAGCATCCCAAAACTCCGTGATCATCAGATCCGCCAGCCGCTGGGCCTCTGTTAGATATTTGATCTCTCCTGAGACCTTATAAAGCTCGATCAGAGCGTCAGCGACATTCGCGTAGTCCTCGATATAGCCGTTGAGCTTCGCCTTGCCGTCCTTCCAGGTACGCAGCAATCGACCGTCGCTTTGCAGTTCCCGCTTAATAAACGCAGCATTATCTTTTGCGATCTGTAGATACTCTTCATTTCCAAGCACCCCCGCCGCATCCGCAAAAGCCGCCAACATCAGACCATTCCAAGCCGTCAAAACTTTTTCATCACGAAACGGCTTGATACGCTTTTCGCGTTCTTCGAAAAGCTTTTGCCGCCGGTCAGAACCGGGAGCGGTAGGGACTGGGTTCTTGATGTTTAGGATATTTTCACCCTCAAAATTTCCGCCCGCCGTCACATCGAAATACTGGCAGAATTTCTTACCTTCATCTTCTCCAAGAATCTCAACGATCTCCTCCGGCTTCCAGACAAAAAATTTACCCTCGACCCCCTCGCTGTCGGCATCCTGCGTCGAATAAAACCCGCCTGTGGCATCGAGCATTTCCCGTCGAATATATTCCAAAGTCTCTATTGCTATGCGTTTGTAAAACTCCTCGCCGGTTATTTGATAAGCGTGCAGATAGACGCGAATTAGCTGTGCATTGTCATACAGCATCTTTTCAAAATGCGGCACGAGCCATATCGCATCCACAGCATATCGGTGAAAACCGCCGCCGAGCTGATCATAAATACCGCCGCGCGCCATCTTATCGAGTGTATGCGTGACAATTGAGAGCGACATTCCGTCGCCCGTCCGGTGATGATAACGCAGCAAAAACTCAAGCGACATCGCCGCCGGAAACTTCGGAGCCCCACCAAAACCACCATTCACACTGTCAAAAGTCCGTGTGTAGCTCGCCGCCGCCGCGTCAAGCATATCCGATGACAAACCGCCGGTCGCTGCTTCGACAACGCTTATTTTTCGCAGTTCTGTAACAACACGATCAGCCGATTTCTGCAGTTCATCACGCCGCTCTCTGTATGCCTCGGCGATGCTTTCCAATATTTGTCGCCACGAAGGCATCCCATATCTCGGCTGAGGCGGAAAATACGTCCCGCCGAAAAACGGCAATTTCTCCGGCGTCAGAAAAACATTCATCGGCCAACCGCCGCGTCCTGTCGTCATTTGGACGAAGTTCATATAGATCTGATCGACGTCAGGGCGTTCTTCCATATCGACCTTAATATTGATGAAATACTCGTTCTGCACCGACGCGACTGCCTCGTCCTCAAACGACTCATGCTCCATCACATGGCACCAATGACACGCCGAATACCCGATGCTGACGAGCACCGGCTTGTCCTCGTCCCTCGCCCTCTCAAACGCCTCTTCGCCCCACGCATACCAGTCCACCGGATTATGTGCGTGCTGCAAAAGATAAGGACTCGTCTCGTCAATTAGCCGATTTGTGTGTTTTGCAATAGATGACATAAGACAATTATTTCACGCCGAACCGTAAAGACGAAAATCGATGTGACGACCAGACACTTCGCGTTTTGAATTCATTATAGATTTCGGTTATATTGGTAGCACTTTCTATGACTTCGCGAAGCATCTCCAAACTTCGTCCTATCAAACAACGCGCGAATCTTTTCGCGGGTGATTAAACCTTTCGTCTGACGTTCAGAGTGCAGGCTTCAGCCTGTTGTTTTCCTATCCGCGCAAAACTTAGCGCACTCTAGACATTTACAGGAGAAATATCATGACCCCGTCAACCGAACTGCAACGCCCGAGTATTAAGACAGCTCTTCCGGGCCCGAAATCACAAGCCATCATCGACGCTGATGCTCAATACGTTACGCCTAGCTATCCGCGTCCCGATTACAAATTAGTCGCCGACCACGCCAGCGGCGTCTGGATCACAGATCCGGACGGCAACGTCTTTTTGGACTGCAATGCCGGCGTCGCTGTCTGCTCGACCGGACATTGCCACCCTGAGATAGTCGCGGCGATCCAAAAACAGGTAAGCGAGCTGATCCATCTATGCGGCACAGACTTTTACTATCGCCACATGCCGGAGCTCGGCAAAAAGCTAAATGAGATCTGTCCCATCGATGGCCCGACTAAGACCCACTTTGCCAACAGCGGAGCGGAAGCAGTCGAGACTGCGTTAAAGGTAGCGATGTATCATACACGGCGTCAGAAATTCATCTCGTTTTTCGGATCGTTTCATGGCCGCACTCTCGGCGCGTTAAGCCTTACAAGTTCGAGAAAGGCACAGCGCCTCGGTTTTATG
>JAYVOS010000341.1:0-4669 GCA_043757775.1 Chloracidobacterium sp.
TTGGTATTTTGCCGATCTATATCTGGGGCACTTATCAGGCGTTTCCAAAAGGAACGATCTTGCCAAAAGGCAGCAGCATCGGCGCTAAGGTCGGTGCTAAGGTCGGCAAATTCCTCGAATACGATGAGCTTAAAGCAATGACCGAAGGCGTGCCGAACACCGAAGCCTATCGCCTTATCGCTGCCCGCGTCCAGCACGAGATCGAGAATATGCGTGACGGCACACGGACAAAATTTGACGTCGAATCGCTTCGGAAACAATGGAAGGCCGAGCGTAGGAAATCGCGAAAACAGGAGCCTGTGATAGACAATTAAAATCAGATATTCACCACAGAGGAAACGGAGAAAAGATGAGAAATTTCAATATTACAGCGTTGGTCGTGGTGATCTTTATGTCCGTTTGCGACTCTAGTATTTACGCTCAAAAGATCGATCAAAAGAAAATGGTTGATTCGGTCAAGGCTGAATTCCTGCATGCGTGGAATGGCTACAAGCAGTATTGCTGGGGTCACGATGATCTAAAACCGGTCTCGAAAACCTGCCGCGATTGGTATGGGTCGACGATATTGATGACGCCGGTTGACTCGCTGGACTCCTTATATTTGTTGGGTTTTAAGGACGAAGCTGACAAGACCCGCGAGTATATAGTCAAAAATCTTTCTTTTGATAAAGACATCTCCGTTCAAAATTTTGAGATCACGATCCGCGAGCTAGGCGGACTGCTTTCGGCGTATCAGATGACGGGAGACAAGCGTCTGCTGGCATTGGCGGATGATCTTGGAACAAGACTTTTACCGGTTTTTAATTCACCCACCGGATTGCCGTATCGCTTTGTAAATCTCAAAACCGGTAAGACCAAAGGCGAGGTTACCAATCCGGCAGAGACTGGAACTTTGCTGATCGAATTCGGCACGTTGAGCAAACTCACAGGTAAAAAGGTCTATTACGACAAGGCGAAAAGGGCTCTAGTCGAGACCTACAATCGTCGCTCGCCGATAGGGCTGATCGGAACCGGCATCAATGTTGAGACCGGCAAATGGACCAATACCGACAGCCATGTTAGCAGCGAGATCGATTCGTATTACGAGTATCTGCTGAAATGCTCGCTTCTGTTTGGCGACAAGGATTGCGAGGCGATGTGGATCGATTCGATCGCGAAAATTAACACGTATCTGGCCGACGAGGGCCCGAATATGAGCAAGCTTAATAACGGCGCAGCGGTCGTTGGTGACCTATGGTATGGTCACGCCGATATGAATACCGGCAAGCGAACGGCGACGACATCGGGAGCACTCGATGCATTTTTCCCAGCCATGCTCGCCCTAGATGGTGACCTAAACCGGGCTCGCGCGTTGCAGGATTCGCTGTTCAAAATGTGGCAGGTAAACGGTATCGAGCCTGAGGTTTATAACTATCGCACAGGCAAAACCGAAGATGCCGGATATCCGCTGCGGCCTGAGATCGTCGAATCGACCTTTTATTTATATCGCTACACAAAAGACCCGAAATATCTTGCGATGGGTAAACAAATGTTTGACGATCTCGTAAAATATTGCCGCACCGACGTAGCGTACACAGGACTGAAAAGCGTCGTGACAAAAGAGAAGAGCGACTACATGCACAGCTTCTTTTTCGCTGAAACAATGAAGTATTTTTATTTGCTGTTCGCACCGGGAAAGACTCTGGATTTAAAGAAATCGATCTTTAATACTGAGGCACATCCGATAGAGAAAACCTGGAAATAGTTTTTATGGCTAAAACAAAGGCATTGGCCAAAACTGAAAAAAAGAAGATCCTGATAACCGGCGGAACCGGTTTTCTCGGCACGCATATCGTTAGGCAGTTGCTCGATGCGGGCGAGAAAAATCTGAAAGTGATGGCATCGCGGGTGCCTGATTGGATAAAAGACGCCGGCGTCGAGGCTGTCGAGGGTTCGGTCACGGATCGCGATATGAACGCCACGGCTTGCAGGAATGTCTCAGCGATATTTCACCTCGCGGGTAAGGTTTCGCGGGACAATGACGACGCTGCGGCGATGAACAAAATACATCTCGAAGGCACACGTTTGCTATGCGAGGCAGCTGTTGAAGCAGGCGTCCAGACCCTCGTTCTAGCCTCGTCAAGCGGTACGATCGCCGTCAGCGAAGATGCGACGGTCGTTGACGAATCATTTCCGCAGCCAGTCGAGATTCTGACGCGTTGGGCGTATTACGGCTCGAAATATTATCAGGAGCGTGCGGCCATTGAGAATTTCGACGGCGAAGGCCGAAAGCTCGTTATTATGAATCCGTCGCTGTTGCTCGGCCCCGAAGACGAACGGCTCAGTTCGACCAAACCTGTGTTAGATTTTCTCGCAAGAAAGATACCCTACACGCCGAGTGGTGGAATAAACTTCGTCGATGTCCGCGATGCGGCGGCGGCATTTATTACTGCTTTAGAGAAAGGAAATCATCAAGAAAAATATCTGCTCGGAGCTGAAAATATGAGATTTTCGCAGTTTTTTGGGCGTTTGGAAAGATTGTCCGGCGTTTCGGGGCCGTTGCTCAAGGTTCCGAAAAAGCTTGCGATGGCAGGTTCGGGAATGATCAGTTCGATATACAAACATTGGGGCAAAACGTCGCCCGTAATGCCTACGGAAGTCGAGCAGGCTGAGTATTTCTGGTATTTTGACTCGTCAAAGGCCGTCGAAGAGCTTGGTTTCGCACCGCGAGATTCGCAGGAAACGCTCCAAGATACTATTACCTATATTCGGCAAAACTTTCTCGGCGAGGGCGTTTTCAATTGAATAAAAGAAATTTGCCACGAATGCACGAATAAGATGGGTTTCATTCGTGCATTCGTGGCCAACCTCTTTTGTTATTTAATTTCGAAGAAAATAGTGCCGCATAGAGCATATCGACAAGTTCTCATATTTCCTCCGAATTTGGTATCCCGTCACCTTTAGAACGCCTAAATAGGCGGTAACATGCAAAAATGATCAGACCGATCAGGATCGCTATCAGGCTCGAAAACCCTTCCTTTGCAAAATCCACATTTGTCAGCAGCCAGATGATCAAACCGATGGAAAGTATTGCTGCCAATAGGCCGAAAGGTGCTAAAAATGGTGGAGCGGGCATGTCCTTGTGGCTTCGAAATATCGGCAGAGCGACGCACGTCGTCGCATAAACAATCAGCCGCGTAATGGTCGCAATCGCCACCGCGGACAGAAACGACGATTGTAATGTGAGGATGAGTATTACGATCGCAGTAACGATTATCGCAACGTGCGGCGTTTTAAATCTTTTGTGCGTACGTTCGAAAACTGACGGTAGATCGCCCTGCTCAGCCATGGCAAACACGGTCCGAGTTGCGGTAAGCACGGCACCATTTATGTTGCCATAGATCGAGATCACGATGCCGACGGTGATAAACGCCGCACCAAATGGCCCGAGAAACACAGTCGCGGCATCAGCAAGCGGCTTTTCGGACGTTGCGAGTTGCGGCAGAGTGCCGATCGAAACTACCTGGACAGCGACGTAGACTATCGTCACTATCGCAATTCCTATGGCTAGACCGGTAGGCATTATCTTTCCAGGATTCTTGGTCTCGCCTGCCATAACGACCGAGCCTTCAAAACCGACGAATGCGTATATAAGCAGTAGAACCGCACTCGAAAAAGCCGAATACTGCGGAACGGCGGCAAACGTAAAATTAGCCGGTTGGAGAAAGAACATTCCGACGACCGCGAAAACAAGCAGCGGCACTAGTTTGCCGACCGTGAAGATATTGGTCATCATGGCTGACTCGCGAATGCCGATCAGGTTGACAGCCGTAATTATTACGACAACCGAGCTAACTATAGCGATCCGCATCGGCCCTTCGTTTGCACCGGGAATGAAGAAAGACAGATATGTGACGAGTAGATTGCAGTTTGCGGCAAAGGTCGAGACACGGACAATAAAATAAAGCCAGCCGACCTCAAAACCAACCGCGGGGCCAAGTGATTCTCTTGCATATAGATAAGGCCCACCCGTAGCGGAAAAGCGGCTTGCGACCTCAGCATAAACGAGCACGATCAAGCCGATGATAATCGCACACGCAACAAATGCAAGCAAACTATACGAGCCGATCTGGGCAAAAACCTTTGACGGCAAGCCAAAGATTCCCGCACCGATAATGCCGTTTATCACGAGAGCGGTAAAATCCCATCGGCCGATGCCGCGTATCAGTTTTTCATTATTCATGTGTTCTTGATCTAAGTTTGGAAATTAGGAACGCTTTTCGTTTATACTCTGAAAAACGTCTAAGGTAAAGAATTGAGGAGAAAATGAATGACCGTGTCTTTGCGTTTTGCTGCGATCATATCGCTAATTTATCTCTCGTTTGTCGTGTCGTCTGCTCAAAAGATCGACAAGAAAACAGAGGTTATCTCACCGAAAACTTATAAAACTCCTGTTATTGAGGCCTCGCCCAAACTCCAGACCGCCCTCGATAACGCCGTGAACGAAACACTTACAGCGTTTGCATCAAAGGGTTTCAAACCCGACGAACTAGCTGCGACGCTGATCGATCTTCGTGACCCCAGTAAATTTCAGATGGCCGAGTTCCGCGGCGGTGCGAGGATCTATCCCGCGAGCGTGGTCAAGATGTTTTATATGGCGGCGCTCGAGCGGCAGCTTGAGGACGGCAAG
>JAYVOS010000342.1:0-17620 GCA_043757775.1 Chloracidobacterium sp.
GTCCGCGAGCAGATCAACGTCGCTTGGGGCGAAAAGCTGTCGTTCACGCAGGACGATGTCAAATTAACCGGACACGCTATCGAATGCCGCGTCTATGCCGAAGATCCCGAGAACAATTTTCTGCCTTCGCCTGGACGCATTACGAGATTGAGGTTGCCGCAAGGGCCGGGCGTTCGTGATGACGGCGGTGTATATGAGGGCTCGGAAGTTTCGATATATTACGACCCGATGATCTCGAAATTTGCGGTTCATGGCCGCGACCGTGCCGAGGCGATCGACCGTATGCGGAGAGCCTTGATGGAATACGAGGTCGGCGGTATCAAAACCACGCTGCCGTTTTTCCGCGAGGTGATGAATGATGCGGAGTTCATCGCGGGTAATCTCGATACCGGATTTATCACTGCTTTTAACGAACGCCGAAAGCCAGTCGAAGCGGATCAAGAGACCTGCGATATTGCTGTCGTCGCAGCCGCTATCGCGTATTCGGAAAAACAGAAAACTGCGACCGTCGTAAACAATGGTGGGCAATTGTCGCCAAGCAAATGGTTGATGTCGGGGCGTGCAGCAGCAATGAAGACCCGCATTTGATATAATCGTCGCAATATTATGGAAGAATTATTAAGGCAATTGTTGGGAAAAAAGATCGACGTGACGTGCGGAACAAACGCGGCCTTTCGCGGCGATGTGGTCGATGTAAAGGCAGGCGTTTTGTATCTGCGTGACGAGTCGGAAAAGGTCGCGTATGTAGCTATCGACAAGATCGCAGTCATTTTCGAATGTCCGGATCAGCATTCGCGGCCGGGATTTATCGGTTAATCCGACACAACAAAATAGAAAAAGCCCGATGTTCGTATTGAACACCGGGCTTTTATTTATAGAAAAATTATTAATTACTGATCGTCGTCAGCCGTGTCCGGCCCAGAGGTCGTGTTTTCCGCTTTCAGTCTGCGGTAGCCGACGATGCGGCTCGACCAATAACCTGCGAAAGGTGTGTAGGTGATGCCTTTGCTTGACGATGCCTGATAGAAACCATTTTCGTCAGCGACGATGCCCATGTGGCCGAGGTTATTGAAAAAGACGAGCGTGCCAAATTTGAAACGGTCATCGCCGTAAACCGGCTCAGACAGTGACCACAGCGAACGTGCGCTCTGGCGTGTGAAAAATATACCTGCTTCCTGAAATGAGCTCCAGACAAAGCCTGAGCAGTCATACGAATTGGGTCCGGTTGAGCCGTATCGGTACGGAAGTCCGTATCGTTCCTTGATCGCCCTGTCGAGTCTCACGCTGGTTGACATGCTGTAAACCGTTCTGCCGGAGGCCAATGCTCCCGGAGCGTTGACAGCTTTAACAGAAGCGGTTCGCTTAACAAGCGGTGCCGACTGAGCACTTTGTCCAACTACTATAATATTTGTTGTAAGCGTGGGGCGTGAGGCTGGCTGAGGTTTTGGCTGTGGTGCCGGCGGCATATTGGTAGGCTGGCTACCGGTCGATTTAACAACACGGTCGCGGCCTTGGGCCGAAGCTGCACCTGCAAAACACATTGCAGAGATCAAAACACAGGACGATAGGGCTAATATATTTTTTAAAACTTTCAAATCAAACTCCAGACTTCTATTGAGGCAGGGGACCTGAGGAGGGCGGTGAATGGCTCACCTATTAATAAAAACCTCCAATACACTAAGAATTCCAGAAAATCAGAAATTTCGATCTGACCATTAATTCAAATTGTGTCCCTTGTTTACTAGCTAGTGATACTAACTATTGGCATTATGACCCATAAGAAAACGAAATGCAACCACGTCGAATTTCGTTATGGATGGGGAGCGGTGGTTGAGATGGTGAATGCACGTGTCGGGTTGCTTAGCTTAACCACCCGCTACCGCAGGTGGTACTGACTAAATTGCCCCGCCGCCTCACTTCTCCGCCTGTCGCGTTCCTTAGTTGTCCTTGTGTAATTCAAGACACTCTCAATCGAACTTAGCTTCCACTTAAAACGACAAAAGCCCGAAAATAAATTCGGGCTTCGTCCTAAAATCTAGTGAATTTAAGCTGAGAACGACGTTCCGCATCCGCATCCGCCGGTGGCGTTTGGATTTTCGAACGTGAACCCCGAACCCATCATATTTGATGTGTGATCGACTGTGATGCCGTTGAGATACTGAACCGAAAACATATCGACAAAGAGCTTAATGCCGTATTTATCAACGATCATATCGCCCATTTTCGACTCTTCTTCGATATTCAGGCTGTATTGAAAACCCGAGCATCCACCCGGAACAACGCGGACACGAAGCCCCGCCGATTCCGGCAGATCGTCTTCGGTAGCGAGAAATTTCTTGATCTCTGTCGCTGCCGCTTCGGTGACGTTTAATTCAAATGTAGGTGCTGCAACTGCTGCCATAATATTCAAGTCTCCTATAAAATGAGGGCCCGTGAACGAATCCTTACATTATAATCAATATTACTGAGATTTGCTCAAAATTACAAGACCAGATGGTGGCTTACGGCGACGCAATGAAATTTACTCCCGTCAGATCGTCGTTCACGCTGATCGTCCGCAGGGTGAATTGGAAACGCCGCGACGTTACACTAACCGTGTAAGATTGGCCCGGCACCACATTATCAAAGCGGTAGGCTCCGAACGGCCCTATGAGAACTTGGCGTGTTATATTTAGTTGATTTGTCAGATTGACCGTCGCATTTCGCACACCCCGTCCGCCGAAGGTCAGCACGCGTCCCGACACTGAGACATTCGACGAGGATGGTGGCTGCCAAAAACCACCCCGAACGTTAAAAGTATCCCCCGTGCTCAATGTGCCGGCGAGCGTCTGGCCGGTAGTTCCCGTGACGGTAAAAGTACCGCTGCCCGATTGTCCGCCGCCGTTGGCAATGACCGATTGAGTGATCGTGAAAGTACCTCCCGACTGGGCGGAGATCGATGCAGCAAATGCCACCAAAATAAATAAACGACCGTACAGATATATTTTTTTCATCTCGTCACCTCGGGCTTTGCCCGTCTGTTTGCGGAACAGCTACGCTTTTCCAATATGCCCAAATTCGACCATTGCTGCTAGGCCGCCATCACGTCTTAGGCGTCACTCTACTTATGGAAACGCGGGAAGTAGTCTCGTTACGCTACCGCTGTTACCGTTCGCCACCCAGATATTTGCACCGTCAAAGGCAACGCCGAATGGGTTGAAGCCGACGGCAAACGTGCCGAGAAGTGCTCCGTCCAGTACGCGCAGCTTGGCTAAGGTGTTACTTCCATTGGTCGCCACCCAGATGCTTGCGCCGTCAAAGGCTATGCCGCGCGGGTTGGAGAGTGCTCCAAACGTGCCTTGAAGCGCACCGTCGCTCGCCCGCAGCTTAGTTACGTTGCCGTTGGTTTGGTTTACCACCCAGATGTTTGCTCCATCAAAGGCTACTGCAAATGGAGCGCTACCGACGGAAAAAGTGCCTTGAAGAGCACCATCGCTGGCCCGCAGCTTGGTGACGGCGGCGGCGCCGCCGTTCGTCACCCAAATGCTCACACCGTCAAAGGCGATGCCTAAAGGGTTGCTGCCAACGGCGAAAGTGCCTTGAGACGCACCGTCGCTCGCCCGGAGCTTCGTGACGTTGTTGGTGCTTTGGTTTGTCACCCAAATGTTCGAACCGTCAAAGGCAACTCCGAATGGGACGCCGCCGACGGCAAACGTTCCTTGAACGGCACCATCGCTAGCCCGCAGCTTGGTGACGTTGTTTCCGTTGCCGTTTACCACCCAGATATTTGTCCCGTCAAAGGCAACCTGTTGTGGCGAGCTGCCGACCGCAAACGTTCCTTGAACCGCACCGTCGCTTGCCCGCAACTTGGTAACATTGTTGCTGTTTTGGTTTGTTACCCAGATGTTCGTTCCGTCAAATTCGACCCCGACTGGAGAACTACCGACTGCAAAATTACTTTGAGGTTTCAACAGATCCCATCGACGCGTGGCCAGCAGCGCCAAATTTCTCTGCGGGCCGTTGACGAGGTCCGATGCTAATTGGTTGACCGATACGGAACCGTCAGTTAGATTCGCTCCATTCAGATTTGTCAAACCAGAGCCGTTGCCTGACATCGTTCCGCTAAATGTCTTATTGCCCCCAATTGTCTGATTGGTTGTCGTATCAACAAAGTTCTGCGTCGGGCTGCCCGTGCCGCCGTTTGCTACCGCGACCACGCCGGTGACGTTAGCTGCCTGAACCGTTATATTGCTCGGAATATCTCCCGATGTAATTGAGGCGGCCGTCCAGCCCGATCCGGTACTCTTAAGGAATGTGCCTGCAGGCGGTAATGTTCCGCCAATACCTGTGCCGCCGTTTGCGGCCGAGACAACGCCGGAAACATTGTTTGCGGTTACGGCGCTTGCAACAGTTCCGGTAACTTTCGCCCCATTAATTGCAATTATTTGTCCGTCTGTAACGCATAGATTGCAGACTGCTGAAAGCCCGTCAGCAGAAGTCGCCGACAAAGTGCGGAGGGAATAAGGTGACGAAGTTATCGGCTGACGCGGCGTAAGTGTCGTGTACGGGCCTGTGCTGCCGGGCGGTCGAATTCCTATCTCTAGAAAACGCCGTGTCCGACGTAAACAATGCCCCGGCGCCGTCCAAACCGATGGTGAATATGCCCCCCGTTACCTGAGCGGAGCCGGAGCCGGAGCCGAGCAGATTTTGCGTCGCATCGTAAAGACTGAGAGTAAAATCATATAGCCCGTTCGCAGGAGCGGCACCGTCGTTCAATTTCCCCTGATAGGTAAAAGCGGTGGGGGCTTGGGCAACAGCAGATTGACCGTTTGCAAGACTGCCGCCCTCGTTCAATTTGCCTTGATAGGTAAAGACCACGGTGGTTTGGGCAAATGCCGATGAACAAATAAACAGCATAAGGAAGAGTCCTATGCTTAAACAACTCAGTTTCTTATTAACCGACATAAAAAGTTCTCCTTCTTGGGTATTCGCAATTGAAATGTGCCTCCTGTATGCCTTTCTAAGGCAACCCACAGGCACCGCTTTTGTGGACAGCAATGCCTTGTAATGTAAGTCACTTTATCTCGTCCACAGAGGCATTGACTCGAACTTGATTGAATTTCTTATTTCCATCTGTATTCGAAACATATACTTTGACTCTATTGATAATAGGTTTTGTGTTATTCTCGTTGAAAGTGGCAAAGAATGTCTTGGATTTATTCGGACAAAGTTATGACATTGTTTTGACATGGACAAAGATAAGGAAAATCAGGAGGTTTTGTACGAATTTGGGAAGTTCGTTCTTGACCCCCGTGAACGTATATTGTTCGCCGACGGAGAGCCGGTACGCCTTACTGACAAATTATTCGACACGCTGCTGGTGTTTGTTCAAAATAACGGCAAGCTCCTAACTAAAGAAGAAATGATGACGTCGATCTGGCCGCAATCGTTCGTCGAAGAGGGAAATCTCGCGAAAACTGTTTCACGGTTGCGAAAGATCTTGAATATGGGCGGCGTTCAGATCATTGAAACCCTACCCCGACATGGCTATCGATTTCGGGTGGAGATAACTTTACGGGAACGCAACAGCCTATTTGTTACACCACCCGGCCGGTTAGTCCCGATACCAGCACGATCGAAAAAACTGCCCATTATCGCGGCACTTTCAATATTATTGCTGGCGGGATGTAGCTTTCTTGCTTATAAGTCTTCTTTTTTTAGTTCACATGGAAGATTGGACGGTACTAAAAATCTAACCGATAACGTGGCAGAGGATAATTGGCCAGTTTGGTCACCTGACGGTATGACTATTCTGTTCGTCAGCAATCGCGATGGTCCCGGTGATGTGTATAAGATGAACGCCGATGGGACGGACGTTAACCGCCTGACTAATACACCTGCAACTGAGATAGCCGCAGTATGGTCATCCGACGGATCGAAAATTGTCTTTGACAGCGAACGCGATGGCAACCGGGAAATTTACACGATGAACGCCGACGGATCGAATCAAACCCGGCTGACATTTGATCCGACGAGCGACGCGGGGCCGGTAAGTTTCGCTCCGGATGGCACAAGGATCGCCTATGCGCGAAACGCGTCGAACGAAGGATCTGGCAGGTACAATTACGATATATGGACAATGAGCGTTGATGGCGGAGATCAGCGACAATTGACTGACAACCCTAAGTTCGAGGCTGAACCCAACTGGTCACCTGACGGCAAAACCATACTATTTCTTTCGGATCGCGAGAACAATTTTGATATATATTCGATCAATGCGGACGGTACGGGTGAAATGAATTTAACCCGAACTCCGACTAATGAGTGGGTGGTGGGCTGGACGCCAGACGGTAAGCAGCTGATCTGTATTGGAGATACAGTCGCAAAACCAGAAATATATCAGATTTTTTTAATGAATCCGGATGGGTCTGCCCGCAGGCAAATCAGTTCATTTACCGATTTAGTCCTCCGGGTAAGCTATTCACCTGCTGCGAAGAAGTTTGCGTTTGTCACAAAAAAAGACGGAAATTTCGAGATCTATGCAATGGACGCCGCTACTCTTCCCAATCGCTAGGTAACGCCCTATTTAGCTCTGGACATAATCACTAATTCCGGCTTCATCGCCTCGATCGAAACTTGCCGGGCGACCTCTTCGGCGACGTGGCGGAATGCGGCTGCTTGGGGTGAATCGGGGTCTGAGACGACGACGGGAATCCCCTTGTCACCGCCTTCGCGGACCTCGATGCCCATCGGGACCTCGCCTAGGAAATTGAGGCCGTATTCGTCACACAAACTTTGGCCGCCGCCGCGTCCGAATATCTCGTAACGATTGCCCGTATCAGGAGCGATAAAATACGACATATTTTCGATCACGCCGAGCACCGGCACGCGGACCTGCTCAAACATCTTGACGGCACGCCGCACGTCTGACAGCGAAACCTCTTGCGGCGTTGTGACCAATACCGCTCCTTGGACCGGCACAAGCTGGGCCAGCGAAAGCTGTACATCGCCCGTTCCCGGAGGCATATCGACGATCAGATAATCCAGTTCGCCCCAATCGACATCAGATAAAAACTGCCGAACGACACCGTGAAGCATCGGGCCGCGAAGGATCATCGGTTTATCGGGCGGCACGAGCACAGCCATTGATATCATCTTGACGCCGTGTGCCTTGATCGGGATCAGTTTGTTGTTCTCAACATCCGGCTGGCCGTAGCCTGTGCCGAGCATCATCGGGACATTTGGCCCGTAAACATCGGCGTCCATGATGCCGACCTTGGCACCATCCGCTGCGAGTGCGACCGCCATATTGACCGCGACCGTAGATTTACCGACGCCGCCTTTGCCCGAGGAGACGGCGATAATATTCTTAACACCCGCGATAGCAACGTTATCTTTGATACCGCGTCCCTGCGGGACCTCGGCGTCCATTTTGATGGCAACATTTGTCACGCCTTCGATGGCGGAAACAATACGCAGTGCATCGGTTTCCATCTGCTCTTTGACCGGGCAGGCGGGCGTTGTCAGCATGATCGTGAACGACACATCGCCGCCGTTGACCTCAAGATTGTGGATAAACCCGAGTGTGACGATGTCTTTGCGCAGATCGGGATCAATGATCTGAGTTAATGCTTCTAAAACAACTGCTTCTGATAATTGGCTCATTATGTAATTGCGGATAGGCGATATAAAGTAAAATGTTATTGTAGCAAAGATGAACGCTGACCTCGAAAACGACTATAACCACATTCGCAACGGCGGAGCCGGATTTTATGAACAGCCGCGCGGCCTGATAGCCGTCTGGGGCAAAGAGGCTGTCCAATTCCTCGACGGCCTGATCTCCAACGACATGAAAACGCTCGAGGACGGGCAGCAGATGCTCGCTGCGTTTCCAAACGCTCAAGGGCGTTTATTGGCGGTCGTTCGCGTGCTTCGTGACGGTGACAGATTTCTTTTTGAAACAGAGGAAGCGACTCGGGAGAAGGTTTTTCAAAATCTGTTCAGATTTACTTTTGCAGGTGATTTTTTTGTCGAAGACTTGTCGGAGCAGTATCGGTATTTTGAGGTGTTCCAGTCAGAACCACCTGCGGTTGCGGGTGGTTTAAGTTTTGTCGGAAGCGGCTCGACGGCCTACTTCTCCACACTCGATACGGCGGACCAATTTGAAAACTTCTTGATAGAAAATAGTGCCGTTCGAATCACCGACGAACTTTATGAAATCCTCCGCATCGAAAACGGTATTCCAAAATACGGTGTCGATATGGACGAAACAACGATCGTTCCGGAACTCGGTCTCGACGGTCTGATCTCTTACAACAAAGGCTGCTACATCGGCCAAGAGATAATCGCCCGTATCTATTTTCGCGGTCATGTTGCTAAACAATTGTCGGGATTGATCTTGTCAGAACCGGGAGCTGTAGCGACTGGGTTCTTGCACGGAACTGAACTTACGACTGCCGATAGCAAGAATGCCGGACGCATTACCTCCGTTACTTTTTCACCTAAACTAGGCAAAACTATCGCACTCGCGTTTGTTCGTTACGAACATCTAGATGCCGGCACGGAACTGAAGATCGGCGATCAGATCGCTCTTGTCACAACATTACCTTTTATAAATTAGCCACGAATGTACGATTAAGCAGTGTGTGCTCTGTGGTAAAATCTCACCTTACTATGGAAGACCTAGACATTGATCTGCCCAACGCTAAGCTGGCATACACCATCATTCAGTCGCTCCTCGACGGCCACGAAGCACTCAGCGACCTACTCGTCGTAATGTCGCACGCGCTCGACGAAGACACGCTGAAAGCTCTTACCAACACCGGCGAATGGGAAAAATATCTCGAATCCAAGCGAAATCTCGAAAGCACACATATTCAGATCGAGAAACTGACTGAAATTTTGAAGGAACTCGAAAATGCTTGACCTATTGATCATTGGAGCTGGGCCTACGGGTATAACCGCTGCTTATGAAGCCAAGAAAGCTGGGCTCGATTATCTCGTTATCGAGAAAGGGCTGATCGGAAATACCGTTTATAACTATCCGGTTGGGCTGACGGTTTTTTCGACGATAAACGAGCTAGAGATTCTGCCTAAAAGTCTGCATCCGGCCCGTGAAAAGCCTACACGCGAAGAGCTGCTGTCGTACTATGTCCGTTTTGTGCTTGAGCATGAATTGAATGTTCAGACCGAAGAGACGGTTCTGGAAGTGCGGAGTGCAGAAGGCGAAGTGCGTAATAAAGAGGAAATTCGTTCGTTCACTGTTGTTACAGATAAGGATTCCTACGAAACCAAGACAGTCCTTTTTGCCATGGGCTCGATGGACTATCCGCGAAAACTGAACGTTCCCGGCGAAGATCTGCCAAAGGTGCGAGACACATTTCGCGAGACTTATCCTTGGGTGAAAAAGCGTGCGTTGATCGTCGGTGGTGGTAATTCGGCAGGCGAAGCGGCGTTGTTTTTGGCGGAAGAGGGAGCCGATACAACGCTCGCGATATTTCGCAGCGATTGGGAAAATAACGATCCGAAACAGGGATGTATCAAATATTGGGTCAAGCATCCGCTCGAGGGCGAGCTTAAGAAACACTGCCTAAATCTGTTCTTTTTGGGCAAAGTCCTCGAGGTTCGCGAAGACACCGTCGTGATGGAAAACGAGGCCGGCGAGCAGGAAGTATTGCCCAACGACGTGGTTTTTGTCTTGATCGGTTCTGACGCTGATCTTACGATTTTGAAAAGCCTCGGTGTCGAGACCGAATTCGGAAAGGCGGGCGAGGTTCCGGTTTATGACCCCGAAACATTCGAGACTAACATTCCCGGCATCTATGTCGCGGGTCATTTTACGCACCAACGCCACATCAAAGGAGCGATCGACGCTGCGAAACTACTCGTCCCGAAACTCGCAGAAAGTTTTGCCACAAAAGGCACGGAGAAAGCTACGCAATAGGTCACGTCACAGGTTTCAAACGAATTGGTTCGGTATCAATTAATTTTGAGTAGCGGGGCATACATACAACGATCGGGTCTAATAATATAATGATTCGAGAGTGTGAGAATCTTGCATTTGTACTTGGTCGGCCGACTAAATCGGAAAGGGTGATGGGCATTAATGTTCATCACCCTTTTTCGCTTGCTTCCACAAATCTATTAAATCTAACCGCATCCTCTTTCATCGTGATGTTATTAAAGAAAACGTATGAAAGACGGTCCTCCGGCACGAGCGAGACGAGTTCCATTAGCTCATCGTCTTCGTAGGTGTAACGCCAACGCGGGATTCCGTGGAGTCGGTAATAGCAATTTTGCGGTGTAACCGTAGGACGTGCAAAAGGATCGACGCAGTGCCAGAGGTTTAGTTCGTCACATAATTCTTTAATGACTTCGTCTTCCCAAAGCTTACCGCGCGGTTCCCAGGCGAAATTCAGATCGCCGCGGTCGATGCCGGAAAAGAACTGTTTCATGTTCAGAATGTTTTCCGGCAGAGGCTGAAAGCGAGCGGGGCATTGAAACAATATTGTGCTTGCCTTTAGTGCCTTTGCAAATTCGAGCGTAAGATCGAGAGCTTCTTTTACGGTATCATTCGGCTTAAAGAAACCGGCTTCCTCAATCTCTTTTTCCGTCAAAGGCCGCTTCAAACGCCGAAAAGTCGGACTCGATGCTTCATGCGTTATCATCTGCCATGCCTTTAGCGTAAATTCAAAACCTTCTGGCACATCTGTTCGCCATTTTTCGAGTGTTTTGATCTGCGGAGGGTCATAAAAAGTGTGCTGAATCTCAACGACGGGCAGTAGCTCGACGTATTCGGGCCGTTTGGAGCGTCCAAAACCGCAGGTACCTATTTTGACGAACTCAGACGACGACATATGGAATGATATACCACGCGATGGCGATGAAATGCAGGACGCTGCCGCCGAGTACGAATAGGTGCCAGATGGCATGGTGATGTTTGAGGCTGTGCCAGCCGAAGAATATGGTGCCGAGCGTGTAGCTAATGCCGCCGGCGATGATGAGCGAGATCGGGACTATGCCCATCGCGAGGTACAGCGGTTTGATCGCGAACACGCCGATCCAGCCCATAATTAAATACGTCGAAGCCGACAGCGGTCCTGAACGCACGTCGAAAAACACCTTCATCGCGATACCGACTGCGGCAAACGCCCACGCAAACGTAAACAGGTACGGCCCGATGCCGTCACGCAGCACGATCATCGTAAACGGCGTATAGCTGCCTGCTATCAGCAGATAAATGCAGCAATGATCTACCACCTGGAGCTTGAGCTTTGCCTTTTCGGTAACGGCGGTGTGATAGAGCGTCGATGCTCCGTAGAGCATGATGAGCGAGGTGCCGTAGATAAATGCACTCGCGATCTGCCACGTCCCGCCCCGCGTAATTGCGACGAATACCAAAAACACAAAACCCGCAAGACTCAACGCGAGGCCGAGGCCGTGCGTCACCGCATTGGCAGCTTCCTCTACACCGAGTTCTATGAGCCTCGCTCGCACCATTTATTTAAACTATCGACGTATCAAATTGCGTGTCGTGGGTCGCGCGTTCGCGGCGGGCGACACCTGTTTCGTAGGCTGCTTCCTCGACCTTAGCGGCGACTGCTTCGGCGACGCGGCGGTCGAAAACAGACGGGATGATGTAATCGGGATGGATCTCATCCGGGCCGATGATCTCGGCAATTGCGTGTGCTGCGGCGAGCTTCATCGCCTCGTTTATCTGCGACGCCCGACAATTTAACGCTCCGCGAAAGATGCCCGGAAAGCACAGCACGTTGTTGATCTGATTAGGATAATCGCTGCGTCCGGTGGCCATCACGGCGACGTGTCCGGCGGCGTCTTCGGGCATGATCTCGGGTGTCGGATTGGACATCGCGAAAACTATCGGGTCTTTTGCCATGTTTTTGAGATCGGTCTCGTCGATCACGCCCGGTGCCGACAGGCCAAAGAAAACGTCCGCACCCTTTATCACGTCGTGGATCGTGCCTTTTTCGTCATTCGGATTGGTGTTGCGTGCGTACCAATCCTTGACCCAGTTCATATTTTCCTTGCGACCGTTGTAGATCGCTCCCGTCGTGTCGCAGCCGATGATGTTCGTCACACCGGCGGCCATCACGATCTTGCTGCACGCAACGCCAGCCGCCCCGATACCGTTGACGACGACCTTAATGTCAGCCATCTCCTTACCGACTATTTTTAGGGCGTTTATCAACGCTGCTAAAACAACAACAGCCGTTCCATGCTGGTCATCATGGAAAACCGGAATATCAAGCTCCTCTTTCAATCTGTCCTCGATCTCAAAACAACGCGGTGCCGAGATGTCCTCAAGATTAATGCCGCCAAACGCCACGGAGATATTCTTTATCGTTTCGATGATCTCGTGCGGGTCTTTGGTATTAAGGCAGATCGGAAACGCATCGACGCCGCCGAACTCTTTGAACAACTGGCACTTGCCCTCCATCACAGGCATCGCTGCCGCGGGGCCGATGTCGCCAAGTCCGAGCACAGCAGTTCCGTCCGATACGACGGCGACGGTGTTCTTTTTGATGGTCAGGTTATAGGCTTTTTCGGGGTCTTTGGCGATCGCCTCGCAAATGCGTGCGACGCCGGGCGTGTATGCCATCGACAAGTCACTGCGGGTTTTCAAAGGCATCTTCGAAACGACCTCGATCTTACCGCCGAGGTGCATCAAAAACGTTCGGTCGCTGGTATTTACTATCTCAACACCGTCAATATCCTCGACCGCACGAACGATCTCTTCGTCATGATGCTCGCTCGCGGCATTTACCGTGATGTCGCGGATCAAAAAATCCTTGCCGACGCTCACGATATCGATCCCCTCAATATCGCCGCCCGCCGTGCCGATAGCCGTCGTGATCTCGCCGAGCTTGCCCGGCATATTATGAATTCTAACGCGAAGAGTAACACTATAACTCGCGTTCGGTGTTGGTGTATTGGTCATAAAAAATGCAGAAACCCGCACGTAAGTAAGGGCGTAACGATCAACGCAGTAATCAAAAGTATGACGAAAAAGGAAGATGAAAACAAATTGCAGGTTGCCAATGGGCATTCAAGCTGATTGATGGTTTGATGAAAACCTTAGGGTTGCGGGGATTCCCGTCAGGGTTTTTGTGAAAACCCTGGGGTTGTAGCGAATTCCGTCAGGGTTTTTGTGAAAACCCTGGGGCTGTAGCGAATTCCGTCAGGGTTTTTGGCATTGGGGGTGGGTTTTCAGCATTTGGAGTTGGGTTGCGGGCGTTTCGGGTTGGGTTGCGAGCATATTGAAAGCGCATTATAATGTCCCAGACTTATCCCAGTTATCAACGGAGGACGATACATTCGTCCCAGGTCTGCGTTCGACCTCCGCAAATCCAACGCCGACTACGGCCAACCCAGCGAATCCGCCTTCGTAACGCTCAATCCGTGAACTGCGGATTCTCACCCGAATATCCGGCGACGCCCGATATGTCTCCCCGTCGCCTTTCTCTCCTACTTCTTTCCGCCAACGATCTTCATTTCGTTGAGCAGATAACCCGCACCGCCAAATTTGTCTATGACAAACAGGACGTAACGGATATCGACCGAGATCGTGCGGTTGACGTTCGGGTCAAAGTAGAAATCGTTGCCGAGGCCTTCGAAGTTACCGTCGAAACACAGGCCGACCTGCTCGCCGCTGCCATTGAGGATCGGCGAACCCGAGTTGCCGCCGATGATGTCGGTCGTCGATAGGAAATTGAGCCCGACGCTGTCGCCCTGACCGTAACGGCCAAAATCGTGCGATGCCTGTAAGTCTTTGAGTTTCTGCGGAGCATCAAACGGTATCTCGCCCGTATCCTTTTCGAGCATTCCTTTCAGCGTGGTAAACGGCGTGCGTAATTCGGCTTCGCGTGACTGATAGCCTTTGACGTTGCCGTAGGTGAAACGCATCGTGAAATTGGCGTCAGGATAGACCACCGCCGTGCCGCGCATCTCGTTCAGGGCCTGCATATACAGTGTGCGAAGGTGGTCGATGCTGCCTCCAAATTTGGTCGAGCGGGCCGAAAAAGCAGCACGTTCGTCAACGAGTCCTGCGATAAAGGGATGATCTTTCTGGATCTTTGCCCACGAATCGTCATACAGATCAATGATCTTGTCGGGCTTGGTCAGGTCGCCGTTTGCGATCTTGTCGGCAAACGCAGCTTCGGCATCGCGGCGAGCCTTGCCCTTTTTATTTTCAAATTTCTGGTCAGCGGCCGTAAATCTTTGATCAGCCGGAAGTCCGTCAAACTGCTTGAAAAAGAACTTGAGCATCTCGGATTCGTAAACCGGTTCGCGATCAGCAAATGCATCCTCGATATTCTTTTTCAACGCCGATTTTTGATCACCCGTCAACTTACGTCCCATTTTGACGGCAGTTGCAGCCGCAACGACCTGCCCGAGTACCGGCATCGAGTTCGGATCGGGAAAACGACGGATCATAGCGTCGCGTTTGGAGAAGGCGTTAGTCTCAAGCGAGAGAGATTTTAGCTCAGATAGAACCGTGCCGTATTTGGCCTGTCGCGCAGGGTTCGCGGCGATCCACGTCGCGAGCTTTGCTTCCTCAGCCTGCCGTGCCTGCACGAGCTCCGCTAGCCGCAGTCGTTTTGCACCGCCTTCGTATAGCTTGCGCGAGTTGTCGAAATTAGCAATATTCGCCTGGAGAGCAATACGCTTTGCCTCGTCGGTCGAGCCGATCAGCTTGAGCGTGTCGCCCAATGCACGCAGCCACTTATAAAGAAAAGGAAAATTGGCATCACGTGCAAACTCGATCGACTGACTCTCGCGATATCGCGTCGTGCCGCCGGGAAACCCAAGAACAAAGACAAAATCATTGTCTTTGAGACCGCCGATGTTCATCGTTAGGAATTTCTTGGCTTTGTAAGGGACATTGTTCGGCGAATATTCAGCCGGAGTGCCGTCCGGTGCTGTATAGGCTCGCAGGACAGAGAAATCACCTGTGTGGCGGGTCCATTCAAAATTGTCCGGGTCTCCGCCAAAAACGCCGATGTTGCGTGGCGGAGCATAGACGACGCGGATGTCTTTCAGCTCGGATGTCTGATAGAGGTAATAGAAATAGCCGCTGTCGATCGCCTGTATGCGAATGGTCGAGCCTTTCGGTGCATTTGCCTGTTCGGCGGCGGTCAGATCGTCAGAGTTTTTCTTTACGGCGGCAGCCATCGCTTCACCAGTCAACCCTTCGGTGCCGGCCTTGACCTTTGCGGTCACATCTTCGATCCGCTGCGTCATCGTTACCGTGTACGGATCTTTTCCGTTCATCGCACGGATCTCGCCCCCGCGGCTGCCCGCATTAAATCCGGTCTCAACCAGGTCTTTGTCGGGCGTCGATGCCGTGACAAGTGCGTCAAATCCGCAGTGATGATTGGTGAGGATAAGCCCGTCCGGCGAGATAAACTCGGCGGTGCAGCCGATGCTCAAACGGAGTATCGCGTCGGTCAGCCCGCCGCCCTTCGGATTGTAGATTTCGCTCGGCTTGATCTTTAGGCCGCGTTTCAGGAGCGGGAGTTTCGCGATCTGCTCCGGGGTATACATCCCTTCGTCATACGCAGCAAAAGAGAACGTGAACGACGACATTGTGATTGCGACAAGCATCGCAAACGATAGAAAAACATTGTTCTTTAATCTCATATCTTTAGGTTCCTTGTTGATAGCTAAAATTTCGATATCTAATAGGTAAATACTAACAACTAATAGTGTATTTACAAAAAAAGCGAGCCGATATTTGACTCGCTTTCTAAAGAAAATTTTACTCTCGTGTTACTTTGCTCCGAGTTCGGGTGATTCGGGGGGCAGCACGTGACGCGGGTTGATCGATTTGTCGTTGAGACGGAGTTCGTAATGAAGGTGCGGGCCGGTCGAGCGTCCAGTTGAGCCAATGTATGCAACGAGCTGGCCTTTCGTGATCGTGTCGCCGACCGCTACGTCAATCTTCGAGAGGTGGCCGTAGCGGGTGGTCAACCCGTTGCCGTGATCGATCTCGAGCATGTTGCCGTAGCCGCCTGTCCAGCCGGCTTTGATAACCGTGCCGTTGGCAGGTGCTACCACATTTTCGCCGCGCTCGCCGTCAATGTCCATGCCCGGATGAAACTCATACGTGCGTCCGCCAAACGGATTACGGCGGAAACCAAATTCGTTATTGATCTTGCCTTCGTGCGGCCAGATAGACGGGATGTTTGCGGGAACCATGCCTGATTCGACCTGGCGGATCTGATTTTCAATCTCGGTATTTTCACCATCGGCCTGCTCATTTTCCTCAGGGCCGCCACTGTTAAAAGCATAAGGCTCAGCAGCTTTTGGTTCAGGGGCTGTCAATGACATCTGAGCGACAACCGGCGCGTCTGAAATTGAGCTTGCGAGAACGTTGTTCCGAACAACGCTCGAAACTCCGATGCTGAGTGAAGTGATTCCAAGAACAAGAAATAATCCGATCGAACCAAAATGCACGAGGCTACGAGAGACGGCAAATCTCTTAATATAGATCTTAGATTTTGATGAATGCGATAAAAGAAAAGTATACGACTTGTCGTTTTTCTGCATTGTGCTTTACAAGCTCCTTTTAATGATTTCGCACCGAAAACAAAAGTTTTCAGCACGCGGAATCACGCAAGAAAAGCCGCTAGCGACTAACGCGAAACCTAGAACAAGAGTCTACTTACAATCGACAAACTCTCGCTGTCGTGGGTGATACCCCTTGAAATACTTCCTAATAATTAAATATCGGGAAATTATATAAAAACATAAGCCGACGAGAAAGGCAAGCTTGAGAAGCCTCACTATCTCATCGGCTTATGATATGTATCAAATTCGGTGTCAGATCATGCGGCGTTCTGCTTGCCTTGCCATGCTTTGAAAAGCATAAATCCGACCGATGCAAAAACTGCGACAAAGACCAAAACGATGATGATCTTGAGGGCAACCGCGATAAATCCCACGAGCCCGATCAATGCTTTGAGCAGTGTTATTGCCAAAGCGATCACGATCATTAAACTTCCTAAAACCGACGCGGCTTTTAAAAACATCATAGCCTTACTCCTAAAAACAAACTGCGAATCTAAACATCTTTCCAGCTTCCCGAACGCGAGCGGTCAGCAAAATCATTAACCACCTGATAATCGGCTTCGTTGTAATGCGTCTGTGTTTGCGTCAAAGCAAAACTTGCTGACGGCTGGCGGCTCGTCCAACGAGTTTCTTCTTCGACCTTTGGCTTGAAGATATATCCTTTCAGCACGTAAATGCCTAGCCCGATGAGCATCAGCGGCAGCAGTCCCCGCATTACAGAGCCTATTCCAAAAACGCGTTGAAATAAAAAAGCGGCTCCCAGAACACTGAGGACGATGCCCCAGAGTTTAGGGTTGCCGGAAAATCTTTTAACTAAAATGTCGTCCGCGACATCGGGCGTCAGACCCGAGCGGATCATCTGAGCCGTTCGCCACGAATCGAGTGCGGCGAAACACCACATTCCCATAAATCCAAAAACGAACAACGGAGTGGTGGTCAAAACTGCCATTTGAAACAGCCCGACAAACGTGCCGAAATAGACGAGAGCCTTGACGGTCTGGCCGTTATACGCGGCCCCTAGACCTGGGCAGAGCATCGAAAGCAGTGTCGC